>JAJUJY010000023.1 GCA_029265085.1 Chloroflexota bacterium | reverse complement strand
ACCTTTCGGCTATATTGAAAAATCTAAAAATAAGTGAGAAATGCTCGGAGGTGGGCTTGAAGTCCGCCAAAAATTGAGTATATATCTTCCGATATGGTCTCCCATGAGGAGTACTGTTGATCTGAACAATTAAGTTGGCGTGATGAGAAACATCAGCATCTGGGGAATTATAGAAACATAAATCCGTTATATTTGCCTTCCCTTCAATGATTGTTTTCAGTTTTGCTTCGTTATTTTTTGAGAATTTATACAATTTTCCTGATCTTAATTGCTGACCTTCTTCCTCCAACCTAATAGAAAAGTAATTTGTAACTACACCTAAAGATTGACTTACCTCATGTGTATATGTTAAAAAACCTGACGCCCAATCGGATTTTCGAAATTCTCCGAAATATGCAACAGCACAAACATGTAATTTGCTCGCCTTGTTCATGGTATGACACTCCCTGTTCCTTTCAATCCTGAAGCTGCCAAGAGATTAATCATATCGTTTATCTTAACAATCATGCTTAACGGATCTTGGGTTGAACTTACTACCTCTACCATGTGATAGTTTCCTTTAAAATCTACCGCTGTAATATCGGGTCGAAGGAGACTATTTACTACTCCTCCAGTGGCTGTCTTTAGAGATTTATTCAAGTAAATAACTTCATATAAATCATTTCCATTTGGGTCCTGCTGCCCTTGGAGTCTCTGCGCCTCTCCGGTCACTTTGGGAGCATGATTGGGGTCTGTAATCTGCGCATTACCTCTAATTGGGCAGGTATTATGAACTAACCATTCTCCTTCACCCACATAGAAAGTATGGGCTTGATCAACAGTCAGGTTGAACATCACTTGATCAGCCTGGCGAGTGGTGACGCTTTCAACTTTTCCACTCAAGCCATCAGACCGGAGGATTCGAGCGCCGATCCACAACTCTCCGGCTGGTATCCAACCTTTCTCGACTGTGAAGAAAGGATGTTCAGGGGTGGTTTCGATCCTTTCACCGTCAATCACAAGGACGACGATTGCTTGATCGGTATGCGCGAATTTGTTGACAACAGGGTAATATCCGGTTGTTTGGGTGCTCTCGTCGTAGGCAAGGACTTTGTCCCCTACTTCAACTTCTTCGATTGGTTTTTCCCCATCTTGCGTGGCAACAGGGGTATCTTCGCTAAAGCTGCAAGGCGAACCGATCCTGCCTAGACCATAACCAATCCCCGCACCTGCTCCTCCCAGCACCGCATCCAGCACCATATCCTGTGGGCGGAAAAGCGAACTCCTGGCCTGGCTGACCTGTCCCGACAATACCAACCCGGTCAACCTACCGTATTGCCCGGCAACTACACTTGAGATTGCCCCTGCCGCGACGTTGGCTAAAAAGCCGGTACCCATCAAAGCAGTCATCCCACCAAACACAGTAAAGCCTGTCAGCCCGGCAACTGCTCCTGCCGCGAAAGAGACGCCCACCTCGCCCCAATTCAGGCAGCGCAGCGCTTGCCCCAGGCTGGTTGGCTGCATGTTGTAGAGCTGCACCCCAATATCAATCCCTGCACTCAACGAGCCGCCCACAATGGCTGCCATCAAGAACGGTGCAATCTGGCCACTTGGATCACTCATTAACACCGGGTTGTTGGTCACATACGCATAAGGATTGAGTGTAGCAGGCTGGTTTAGAAAACCCGGAAACGGGTCTCTGGTGATAAACCTGCCATGCGCAGGCGAGTAATACCTCGCGCGCAGGAATTGCAGCCCGCTCCCGTCCGTCCATTCGCCGGCAAAGCCGTAACCGGTTGGCCCATTCCCCCAGGTATCGATCGGGCTGCCAAAGGGATCAAAAGCCTGGGCAAAGGTGATCCTCCCGTTGGCATCGCTGAGCTGGCGCACGCTGCCCAGGGCATCCGTCAGGAAATAATCTGATGCGCCGTTCTGCTCCTGGGCAATGCGCCCCAGGCCGTAATAGTAGGAGTATTGCCCGTCAAACAATACCTGAGACAAATCCCCCGCCAGGTCCAGGGTGTAGGTGGTGGTCTGCCCGTTGGCCGTTTGCTGGTAGCGGTTGCCGAGGCCGTCATAATCAAAGCTGTAAGAAGCCTGCGTGTTATTGACTGCCGTTAGCCGGTTGGCAAAATCATAACTGTAGATATTGGCGCCATCATTGAGCAGGTTGCCGTTATCATCCCAGGTGAAAACTACCCCGCCCGCGTTTGTCAACCGGTCCGCGGCATCATACTGGTTGGTCGTGGTCAGCCCATTAACGGTCTGCGAGGTGCGGTTGCCCACCAGGTCGTACCCGTAAGCATACGCCAGCCCATTGGAATAGGCAGCCTCCGTCAGCCGGTTGAGATCGTCATACTCATAATCAATCGTCAGCGTGGAAGACAGTGTCTCGCTGGCAGCGCTGTGCGCGGAAACGCTGCGAGGCTGGCTGCCAAACAGGCTGGCCAGGAAATCTTTAACTTGCTCAAAGAAAGAGGTATCTTCCTCAGAAAGCCCTGATTCTGGCGCGGGGTAAGGAAGCTCAGGCTCAAGCGGAACCTCGCCCTGGCTTTCCGGTTCAAACTGGCTCTCCGGAGCTGGGTAAGCCTCCAACGGCAGTGATTCAGATAATGCTTCGCTTTCCTCCGTAGGTGCGGCCAGTGCTTCGGTTTGGCCGTCATCTGCGTTATTCATAATCAACGGCAGGTAGGTGTAATGGGGAACATTCACCGTCTCCTGCACCAACTCGCGGTTGCCAACCTCATCATATTGGTAGGCGTAATCGGCAAGCTGGAATGCATCTTTGGAATAGGTCAGGTGGGTAAGCTGTCCGGACAGGTCAAAATCCGGCACAGCGGTTATGCCATTCTCAAGTGTGATCAATTGCAAACGCCCGGCGATATCATAGTCGTAATCCGCCAGCAATGTAGAGCCGTCCCAAACCTGATCGAGCTGGTCCAGGGAGTTGTATTGTGATGTGAGCGTCTTGCTGACCGGAGCCGGGTAAGTGAGGCTGGTGCGTTTGCCGTCTCGGTCAAACTCATGGATCACGGTCCGGTTATACGGATCGGTGATAGAGATTTTGCGATTGATGTCGTCATAATCCCAGGTGGTGTGCCCCAGGTTATCGTTCATGCCGGTCAGTCGTCCCAACGGGTCATAACCAAAGCCCACATCCGCCATCCCGGTGGGGTAATCGATAATTTCTAAGCGGTTAGCCGCATCATACTGGAATAGGGTGGTGTTCAGGTAAGGGTCCTTGAGCATGGTGCGGTTGCCCAGCGCATCATAGTCAAATTCGGTCACCTTACCGAGCGGGTTAGTCACCTTCCATAACCGGTTGAGGACGTCGTAATCGTAGGTGGTTTCGTGGCTGTTGGCGTCTTTGATCTTCTTGAGATTCCCGAGGACATCATAGGTGTATTCGGTGCGCACATTGGTTGCATTGGGATCATCTTCAAGGGTGGGATTTTCCTTGAAGTTTTGCGTAACGGCTTTCAACAAGCCCATGTCATTGTATTCATATTTTGTTACCCGTCCCAGCGCATCTGTGCGGGTAAGCGGGTTCCCGTATGCATCATACGACATTTCCACCCAATGGCCTGCGTTATCCGAAACACGGGTAGGGCGCTTGAGAGCATCGTAACTGGCGTAAGTGATCACATAATTGCCGTCCAGGGTTGGCCGGGTCTCGGACTGAACCGTACTATCGGGATTGTAGGCATACGTCAGGATTACCTGTCCCAGGGCATCCTTTACCTTCCACAACCGTCCATAAGGATCATACGCATACCCTGTGCTGTGCCCGAGCGGATCGTAGATTGTTTCCATCTGGCCAGCCGTATTATATGAATAGGTTGTGACATTTCCATAGATATCCGTGACCGTCTCGACCTGACCGGCATCATCGTAACCGGTTATGGTGGTTAATCCCAGGGTATTTTTGGTTTCTGTTAACCGTCCCTGGTCATCATACGTAAATTCGGTGGTCAGATTATAAAGATCGTCCTCGTTTTGTGTTTTGGTAAGGTCGTAGTTCTGGATGACTTTGGTCACATTCCCGGCCGGGTCATAAACGTAATGGCTGACAGATCCAAGCGGGTTGGTAACATCCTCTACCCGGCCTTGATCATCATAATCAAAGAGGGTGATCTGGTTATCTGCATCGGTCATGCTTCGCAGTTGGCCGATGGAATCATAGGTAAATGTGGTGGTGTGATTAAGCGCGTCGGTGATGGTTTTTAGCAGCCCCACGGGTTGAGGCGCATCTGCGGCTGTGGTGTAACTATAATTGGTCGTGATGTTCCCCGTGGAAGTCTGGCGGGTGGTGTACATCAGGAACGCGCCGGTATAAGTGTTTGTTATCACCTGGTTCCGGGGGTCGGTGACCTGAACCAGATGGTTTTGACTGTCATATTGGAGGTGAGTCTCAAACCCCGCCGCATCCTTGATGCCGGTCAGGTTTGCGCCGTCGGCGCTCCACTGGTATTGCAAAACGCGGTTATTCTGATCCTTGACTTCCGATAAGCGGAAATTGGCATTAAAGGTCTTTTGAATGGCATATCCGGCTGCATCAATCCGGCTCGAATTCACATCACGCGCGTTATAGCCATCTTTCGATTGGCGGCCAAGCGCATCCGCAATGGTGCTGGTGCGGTCAGCGTTGTAGGTGATCTTGACAATCCGTTGGCCTTTCCCGTCAAATTGCTCATCAGCGCGCCCTTGCAGGTCATAATGGATGGAAAGAATCACCTTGGGCGGTGTGGAAGGATCTTTGAGGGTTTTTAAATGGTGGGTGGTCCCATCGTACTCATAGGTCCAGATTTTACCGCGCACATCGGTAAAGGAAATCAGATCACCATTGCCATCATAACCATAAGAAATCTGCCGGTTCGTGTGGTCATTGACCGAGGCTAGTTTGTTATTTTGATAATTGAACTGGAGATAGCGCCCGCTGACCGGCTCGGTAACGCGGTAGAGTTTATTATTTGCGTAAGTGTAATCAAAACCATAATTGATTTCGTTTCGCCAGCTTTGCAATTGTCCGGTTGAATTGAAAACATAAACGGATTGATCGGAGGCTTTGAGGGTGTAGGTGCTGGTGCCTGTGTTGTAGGTCAAACTGGCCAATACGCCCGGATAAGGGGTATAGGACTGGTTGCCATTGCTGGTAAATTTGTATTGGTTCTGGGTGTGCCCCTTGAACCAGACTGTTCCGGTTTCGAAAACCAGGCGAACATCCTGGTTATGCGTCCAGCCCGGCCCCAGGCCGGTAGGATATTGGCTGGCATCCGTTGCCAGAGAAGCATAAGAGCGTTGAAAGGTAAGCGGTCCGGCAATTGTTTGCAGCGAAAGGTCCACCAGGCTGTAATCGAAGTTACCGCTGCGGGTATCGATGGGATCACCGGCCGTGGCTGCGGCGTTTGCACAACCATTAATGGCACACTCACGGCTGTCGCCGGTGCCGTTTTTGGGCTGGTTTGAAGATAAAAGAGACCTTCTTACAAGATCGTTAGGGATTGTTCCGTAATAGATGATATAGATATTGGTGATATAAACATCCCAATTAATGTTTGGACACCCAGAAGAAATGCACTCGCTAAAGAAAGCACCTATTCCCCTTGTGTTTACCAGATGTGAAGAAACAACATCAAAAGGTCTCCCTGTCCCCAACCACTGGCCTGAGCCAAGAACTGCATCACAAGATGATGGGTCTCCAATACACATTTTATTTCCATAAACGGGATAAAAAGGTGAGCTACCACTCCAAATTGGATTCAGTCCGCAACCATTTACATTCCAACAACTTGCCAATCCACCATAAGGATTTCCACTCCAATCAAAAACCATCGCTCTGATGTTTGCATTGTAAACAAACGGGATATCCAAATAGGTGTAACGTTTATTGCCGTCTAATCTTGCTGTAGAGTCAATTGTTAATGAATATGGGCCATCCAAGAAATAACCGGTACTTAATAAAGGTGTTTCAAGGATAGATCTGTTTTGAGTTTTTGCTCCCGGTAAACCATCCGGTAATTGCATACCACGATTTTGGGTAAATGATTGGACGATCGCTTCAAATTTCGCCTTAAAAAATTCACCAACACTGAAACCGGTTAATCCAAATGAACTTTGGTAACCAGAGTTTGAAGAATTTAGGTACGGATTTACCCCAATAGGTGATACCAGGATCGATAAAATAATTGCGATTGTGATAACTGTATTTTTCATATCCCCTCTAAAGTTGATTAAACTACTTTTATTGTATGAATATATCAATGAGTGTCAATAATATTGTGGACGTGAGGATTTTATACCAAGACAATCAAGACAAATGTAATCCTCCAACAAGCAAACAAGATTTCAAGCGATACCAGATTGAGTTTCACATGCGCGATAATAAACAGAGCTTGCTTAATGATAATTTTTGGCCGCAAACAGTTATACTTAACCCATGCTCGAAATCACCCCCACCATCAAAATCGACGAAAGCGAAATCCAACTCGATTTCATCCGCGCCTCCGGCCCTGGCGGCCAGAACGTTAATAAAGTCGCCACTTCGGTGCAGCTGCGCTTTGATGCCGCCAATTCCCCTTCGCTGGAGCCGGAGGTCAAAGAGCGTTTGGTCAAACTGGCCGGTACGCGCATGACCGCGGAGGGGGTGCTCATTATCGAAGCCAAACGCTACCGCACCCAGGAGCAAAACCGGCTGGACGCCGTTACCCGCCTGGTGGCCCTGATCCAGGCCGCACTGGTCAAGCCCAAGGTGCGCAAAGCCACCCGCCCCAGCGTCAGCGCCAGCGACGCCCGGGTATTTGAGAAAAAACGCCGTGCCGCGATCAAGCGCACCCGGCGCTATAACCCGAGCGATTGGGAATAACCCGGCTCAGTCCTTTCTTGTTTCCCTCACCCAATCGTACGCCCAAACCGCTGCATGATCTCGCCCACCCGCTCAAGCGGCAGCGCATACACTGTGTGCCCTGCCCGCCCGCTCAGGTCTGCTGCCTTAAACAACGAATTCAAAATAGCCTCTTCCACCGCCTCCACAGCCGCCTGGAAGAATGGGTTGATCGCATTTTCCGCCAGGCGATCACGGTTTAATACCCTCTCCTTGGGGTGAGCCGGAACCCGCTGCGCCGTAGAAAATGCCAGCGCGAAATCTCCGCTGCCGCTGCCAATGGTTGAGCCAATGCGCGCAATCCCCGCGCCTGCCCGCCGGGCTAAGCGCCCCAACTGGCGCTCATTCAACGGCCCATCGGTCGCCAGGATGATCATGATCGAGCCTTCCGAAGCTGCATCCACCTCCGGCCAATTAGCCAGTTCTTCACCGACCGGGACGCCGTCCACCCGCAGCTGCCGCCGCTCGCCAAAATTAGATACCACCAGCGCGCCCAGGGTGTACTCACCAACCAGCCGCGAGGCGGTCCCCACCCCGGATTTAAAACCGCAGCAGGTCATGCCCGTTCCGGCGCCCACTGCGCCCTCCTCCACCGGGCCGCTGGCCGCGGCCTGCAGCGCAGCAAAGACGTGCTCCTCATGCACACTGCGCGTATGGATATCATTCAAAAAAGAGTCGTTGCACTCGCCCACAAACGGGTTCACCGACCAGACCTCCAGCTCGCCGGCGCAGCGCTGCAGCGTCCAACTTACCAGCGCATCCCAGACCAGCCCGGTATTGAGCGTATTAGTCAGCGCAATGGGTGTCTCCAGCACGCCCAGCTCACGGATCTGTTCAAAACCGGTGGCCTTGCCGTGACCATTGATCGTATGCACCGCGGCCAGTGTCTTTTCAGTAAAGGGGTTCCCACCGTGCGGAAGAATCACCGTCACCCCCGTCCGCACAGCGGTCTCACCGGCATTGTAGATCAAGGTAGTATGCCCAACGCGCACTCCCGGCACATCGGTGATCGCATTCCACTTTCCGGGGGGAAGCTGCCCCAGGCTTATACCAAATTCCCGAACTCGTGGTCTGTCATTCATATTACCCTCTCAAAACGTAATCTATCCGCACGCTGCTAGAACCTTTTACAGCATTTTCCTGCAATCCATATCCGCCCTTGTTTTGATTAAATCTGATAAAAAATATGGACGGCACCTTGGATACACCAGGAAGTTAATCTCCCTGATCTATTGTACCGTCCATATTGATCCATCAATAAATTTTCAGAAATTTTCAGCGCTCAAATGCGCAATATGCTGCTGATCAAACTTCCATTTAGCGCACCTGACTGTATTCTTCCAGCTATTTTACGGCCAAAGCAGGTTGGGCATTTTCAACACGTCCGCGCCGGAAACTGGATTCCGCTTTGCCGGTTTGAAGCTGCCACATATGCCAGAACACATAAGGAACAATGATCACAAAATTAGCAATTCCCCAATATTTCAACACCAGTGGATTTTGCCAGGATGACGCATCCATTAAAACGGGGAATAAATCCGTAAAGCAAGCCCGGATGAGCAAATGGGTCGCCAGAGTATAAACACGGGCAATAATATAGAGTTCTGGTCGTCCCTTGAGGATTGGATACAGTTCCGCTGCCAACAGGATACACACTGAACTGGCAAAATACATTGGGCTCTCTGCGTACACGAAGCAGGCGTTCCAGGTAGTGTAAATAAAGTTCCAGGCAGCGGTTGTGTAAACGATCAAATCGCCGTATTTTTCGGAAGAAATCTTCCAGAATTTTGCCGGGAAGGGGATGGTAACGCACAGCAAGAAACCGCACATAGCGTTGAAAATATTGCCCATTTGGAAATCTTTAATGGTAGCTTCCATAATATTGAGGAACAATACGCCGTAAAGTACCCAAAGCACCCAATCTTTTTGTAAAGATTCCCAAAATTTCCCCTTTGGTTTTTCAAAATTGGCAATCCGCGAAAAACCAACAAAAATCGTCGGCACAATGACGCTGAGAATTTTTGCCCAGCGGAACCAACCCACAACCCCCCCCATCAGCCACAGTGGAAAGGTTAACAGGGATGCGATCCAAAAGCCGTTCGCAAACCGGTAATACCTGCGCATAACTCCGACAACAACCAAAAGCAGCGCAATATACCCGCCCATCGAAAGAACATACTGCCACACCGGAATTTCCATAGATTCATTACTCCTTGTTTCAATGATGAAATAATGCCCTAAGTTTCAATCAAGTGAAATGAAATTATCATTCACTAAAATCGGGAAACCGAAAATAAATAACGAACGTTCGGTTTATTTTAGTATATCAATCAGGTTTCATGGCGTCAAATGACATTTATCAAGTATTGATCATGACCCCTGTGTATAATAGGGATAATACAAAGGGAAAAAAGACGATGAAATTAACAGCCACTGAAGGAAAAGCCCGCATCATTGAAGCAGCCAAAAGAGTCATCAGCCGCTGCGGAATTGAAGGCGCAACCATGCGCGGCATTGCCGAAGAAGCCGAAGTCAGCACGGGAGCAATCTATTATTATTACAAAAGCAAAGAAGAAGTTTTGTATGATGTGATGGCGGAAAGCCTGTCCGCCTCCACCCGAATTGCGACCATGTCGCGGCAGACCGAAGCAAGCCGAGACCAAATTATTGAAGAAATCGGATTAAATATCCAACAACGCTTTCATAAAAATGATGATAACCGGCTCCAATTCTACCTGGCATATGAGGCAATGATTGGTAACGATGAGCTAAAGATTAAATTCAAAGAGAAGTATGCTGAATGGATTGATCGAACCGAGGAATTAATGCGGTACCTTTACAACAGAACGCCAACAAAATATGACCAGGCGTTTGCCACTTTATTGATTGGGGCAATTGATGGCGTGGTTATGCAGATATTATTGAACGCCAACCCAGCCGAAATCGACCAGATTACCGAAGTCTATTCACATATATTGAAGTTTGGCATTCCAAAATTCCTGGATTACCTTGGCCAGCAATAAGCGGCTGTCCGCATATTTCAATCCAAGAATATCGCAGGAACTTTTTTTGAACCGCAGTTAATCCTCACGAATTAGGAAAAGGAGATCAGGCATGAAGGTGTTATTTATTGGCGGTACCGGCATCATCAGTTCAGCCTGCTCGCGGCTGGCGCTACAGCAAGGCATCGATCTATACCTGCTCAACCGGGGAAAATCCATTCGGCCAGTCCCCGCCGGAGCCAAAGTTCTTAACGGCGATATTCGTGACCCCCAATCAGCCCTGGCTGCGCTGGGCGATCATTCTTTTGATGCGGTGGTAAATTGGATCATCTTCACCCCGGAACAGCTCGAAGCCGACTTGAGCCTGTTTCGCGGCCGTACGGGGCAATATATCTTTATCAGTTCCGCTTCTGCATACCAGACCCCACCCGCCATGCTGCCAGTCACCGAATCCACCGTACTGGATAATCCTTACTGGCAATATTCACGCAACAAGATCACTTGCGAAGAACGCCTGGTGCGTGCCTACCGTGAAGAAAAATTCCCTTACACCATTGTGCGCCCTTCACACACCTATGACGAAACGCTCTTCCCATTCCACGGTGGTTACACCGTAATCGATCGCATGCTTAAAGGGAAACCGGTCATCGTACACGGCGACGGCACTTCCCTTTGGACACTAACCCATCACGCCGATTTCGCCCGTGGATTTGTGGGCTTACTGGGCAATCCGCACGCCATTGGGGATGCCGTCCACATCACCTCGGATGAATGGCTCAGTTGGAATCAGATCTTTGAGATTTACGCCCGCGCTGCTGGGGTTGTCCAGCCAGAATTGGTCCACGTGCCGTCTGAACTGATTAATGCCTTTGATCCTGAATGGGGTGAAGGTCTGTTGGGCGACAAGAGTCACAGCATGATCTTTGACAACAGAAAAATTAAACGCCTGGTTCCGGATTATGTCGCTTCCATTCCATTAGTGCGCGGGGCAGCCGAAACCCTGGCATGGTACAATGCAGACTCAGCCCGCCGCAAGGTTGACGAATCTTTTAACACACTCTGTGACAGGATCATCGCCGCGATGCGGTCAGCCTACCCGAAAGGATAATTTACCCGTAGAAATGAGTGCAGCAGAAATTATTTATGAAAAGACTTTTCGCATCCATACCTTTGAATGCGATTTTAACCGCCGCTGGAAACCAGCCGCATTTTTTCAACATCTGAGCGAAGCGGCTGGGGCACATGCAGCGCGGCTGGGATGGGGTTTTGACGCCATGCTCTCTCAAAACCTATTTTGGGTCCACTCGCGCATGAAGATCAAATTTCACCGCTTTCCCTATGCCGGTGACGAGATCACCATCCGTACCTGGCCCAAGACCATCCAGCAAAAGTTATTTTATATTCGTGATTTTGAAATTGTGGATACCACTGGTGCGCAGATTGCCACAGCAACTTCAGCATGGCTGGTGATTAATGCCAGCACGCGCCGCCTGGTCTCGCCGCTGACCATGACCATCAGCCTGCCCACCCTGCCCGATCGTGCAGGCCTGGACGAACCACTGGAAAAGCTCAACCTTCCGGATAGCGGAGAAGAACGGCTCACCCTCCGCGCAGGATACTCAGCCGTAGATATGGTCGGCCACGTCAACAACAGCCGCTACGTTGAATGGATTTGCGACTCCTTCCCCCTGGATGAATACCGCAGCCAGACTCTAGACTGGATTCAGGTCAATTACGACCATGAAATCCGTCCGTCAGAAGAGGTATCCATCCTGGTGAACTCTCCCACCGACAATTCTGGCATATGGACTGTCTCAGGATTTAACCGCAGCAATCAGACCCGCGCTTTTGAATCCGCCTTGCAATGGCGTAAATAAAACCAAAAGGCTGCCCTTGTACTTGAGACAGCCATTCTTGTTATCATCTTGATAATTTTTGATTTTTCTCTAACCGGACTGGTGCCAGCACCACCAGGGTCAGCTTTTCGGCATATTTTTCCAGGTCAACGCGAGAAAGTGGGTATTTTACCCCATCCGATTTTAGGATAGCCGCCACCATATGCGGATGGCGGCTTAATTTCAGCTCAAGAAAATCAGCTATACGCACTACATCACGGGTCATTTCCGCCTGCACTGGCAGCCGTTCTGACCGCACGCGGATTTCTGCCAACGGGCAGGCGCGCAGATTCTTTACCCAATCCGCCTTCTCGCCAAACGCCGCCCCAATATAATACTTTCCGTCAATTTCCTCGTATTGCAGCGGCGTGACGCGCTTTTTTCCGCTCTTGCGCCCGGTGGTGGTTAAGAGAAGAATCACCCGTCCAATGATTGAACCCATCCCCAGTGCATAGGCAGCCTGGGGTGGGTAATGACTGAAGTGATAAAACCCTCGTTTTATCCTAACCAACCACGAAGTTGAGTGTGCGTTTCGGGACATAAATCACCTTACGAATACTTCCTTGAGTAAGGTACTTTGCCACACTTTCCATTTCCTGAGCCAGCGCCACCAGTTCATCCTGAGTAATGTCTGGTTGAACCGTTAAAGTCGCACGCAATTTGCCATTTACCTGCACCGGAATCTGGATCGTTTCTGCAGCCAGCAAGCTTTCATCCACTTTTGGCCAAAGCGTATTGTGAACACTGCCCGGCAATTCCAGGACCGTCCAATATTTTTCCGCCATAAATGGCGCAAATGGGGCAATAACCTGGAGCAGCTTCTTTACATCATCGCGTCCTAATGAATAGCTGCTTTCGGTGATGGTATTCACCGCTTCCATCATCTTGGCCACTGCGGTGTTGAACTTAAAAGCCTTACAGTCGTCTTCCACCTGCTTCACCAGGCGATTCACCACCGATTTAGTTTTCGGGTCCGAGCCGCCCTTCTCGTTCAAGTTATCGGTGATCAATTTTTCATAGCGGTCCATAAAGCGCTTGACTCCCATCAAAGTGCGCTCTGACCAGGCCATTGTCGCATCAAACGGCCCCATAAACATCATATACGTGCGGGTCACATCCGCGCCATATTGGTCAACAATTTCGTCCGGGGTGATCACATTCCCGCGGCTCTTGCTCATGCGCTGGTTATCGGTACCCAAAATAACCCCATGCGAGAGGCGTTTTTTATACGGCTCCGCAATTTCCGCTGGTACTGCGCCGAGATCATGCAAAAACTGGTAAATAAAGCGCGAGTACAACAGATGCAGTGTATTGTGTTCATCTCCACCAATATAGACATCCACAGGCATCCAATATTTTAATTTTTGCGGATCAGCCAGGGCAGCATCATTGTGCGGGTCTGTATAGCGCATGAAATACCAATCACTGCCCGCCCAGTTCGGCATGGTATCCGTTTCGCGCCGCGCATGACCGCCGCATTGGGGGCAGCTTACTTCTACCCATTCACGAATATTTGCCAGAGGAGATTCGCCAGTATCGGTTGGCTCGTACCGTTCTACCGCAGGCAGAACCACCGGCAACTGATCTTCCGGCACCGGAGACCACCCGCATTTTTCACAATGAATCATTGGGATTGGCTCTCCCCAATAGTGCTGGCGGCTGAAAATCCAATCGCGCAGGTGATAAGA
This sequence comes from Chloroflexota bacterium, assembly GCA_029265085.1. The sequence continues at coordinate 26,999 of JAJUJY010000023.1, read as the reverse complement.
AACAGCACCTTTGCCCAACTGCTGATCTTCTAACCAGCGAACAGCCATTGAGATCGCTTCGTCCGCATTCACGCCGTTGATTGGGCCAGAATTAATCATTTTCCCTTTCAACTGGCTGTAAGCAGCTGTTGAAAAATCCCAATCCTCTTCCGGCTGAATGACCGGACGGATTTCCAGACCAAATTTCTTTGCAAAGGCGTGGTCACGTTCATCATGTCCTGGCACCGACATAATTGCACCGGTTCCATAGCTCATTAAGACAAAATCAGAAATCCAGACCGGGATCAACTCCCCGGTAGCCGGGTTTGTTGCCATCAATCCACTGAACACACCGGTTTTATCCTTAACCAGTTCCTGCCGTTCCAGGTCTGATTTCCGGCGAGCCTCATTGACATAAGCCGCAATTTCCGGGCTGCCCATCAATCCTTCCACCAACAGGTGTTCCGGAGCAATCACCATAAATGTTGCTCCCCAGAGAGTATCCGGCCGGGTTGTAAACACTTCCAGGCTGGCATCTCGCCCCTGGATGGGGAAGCGGATATGCGCGCCTTCGCTGCGGCCAATCCAATTCACCTGTGCCGCACGGACTTTGTCAATAAACTGAGTACCCTCTAAACCAGAAATCAGCCGGTCGGCATAAGCAGTAATACGCACAACCCACTGGCTGATCCGGCGGCGAGTCGTTTCTGCGTGGCAGCGCTCACAGCGTCCGTCAATCACCTCTTCATTGGCTAACCCAACTTTGCAGCTCGGGCACCAGTTAATGGGCATTTCCTGTTTATAGGCCAGACCTTTTTCAAATAACTTGATAAAAATCCATTGGGTCCATTTGTAATAACCCGGATCGGTTGTGTTGACTTCGCGGTCATAATCAAAAGACAGGCCGAGCTTTTTCATCTGCCTCCGGAAGGTATCCGTGTTTTCCTTGGTAACCTCCTGCGGTTTTCGGCCAGTTCGAATGGCATAGTTCTCGGTCGGCAGCCCAAACGCATCCCAACCGATTGGGAAAAGAACATTTTTCCCCTGTGCACGTTGAAAGCGAGCATAAACATCTGCGCCGGTAAATGAAAATGCATGGCCTACATGCAAACCAGATCCGGAAGGATATGGGAATTCCACCAGTACATATAATTTTTCTTTCTGGTCAAAATCAACTGCTTTATACGCCTGCATTTTTGTTTCTCCTACGCCTCATTGTCGTAATAATATTCCTGAAAGAAAGCATTCATTGATACCCTGGTTATCAAAAGTTGCCATTCCAGCATGGCATTTTAATGCCGAATAGGGTTTCTGGCAATTATTCACCTTCATAATAAGGCGTAATCGCCTTTAACAACACCTGGCGGTCCACCAGGCCCAACGGCTTTTTTTGATGATCGACCACCACCAGCCACTTTCTTGATTCAGCCAGCATTTTCCTGGCCGCTTCCATCACCGGCAAATCCGGACCCGCCATAAGAGGATCAACCGACATGAGATCATAAGCGGTTTCTTTTCCGCTGGGCGGCCGGCTAATTTGATGAAATGCATCTAGAATACTCCGCCGTTTGGCAGGCTGAACCCTGGCAACTACATCCGAATCGCTTAACAGGCCAATCACTTTCCCGGCTGAATCAACCACAATTAAGCGGTGTGTCTGGCTCTGGGTAAATTTTTCGATAATCATAGGAATATTGTCATCTTGATTGACCATTGGAATGGTTGACAGCATAACATCATTTACCGTTGTCGCAATTCCAGCCATCTGCCTTTGCGCATTTGTCCCTGTGGGTGATTCGCCCACCTGCCTTAAAATATCCAGACGAGAAAGTACTCCAACCAAACGTCCTTCTTCATTGACAACAGGCAGCCGCTTTAACCCCTTTTTTACCATCAATATGGTCGCTTCGCCTAAAGAACTGGTTTGGTTTATGGTGATCACTGGTTTCGACATCACATCTGCAACCCGTATAGGCGAGCCTTCTAATAATCGCAGCTCATGCTCAATCTCACTGACCTCCATTCGGATCGCCACAGAAAGCCGCTGCTGCAGCCCTGCCCGTTTTAAAAGGTCCTCATCGGTCAATATACCCACCACTTTACCTTCCAGGGTTATAACCGGCATTGCTTTGATCGTTTTTTCAAGCATCATCTTCCATGCTTGAGAAATGGAGGTATCCGGTTGGAGTGCAACCACCTCACGAGTCATGACCTCTGAAACAAGCCGGTCAACCGGTAATGGATTCAGCAGCCGGTGAGTATATTTGACCACCTGCACATCTTCAACTGTGATTAAACCTTCCCGGATCATTGGGTAAATCACTTGCAATACGGCCGTAATTTTTTCAGGAGCATCAACCACTTCGATAACAATCGGAAGGTCAAATGAAAGCACCTCAATCGAGGTGGAATGCAGGCGAGAATGTGCTCCAAACCCTGCCACGCCGCGAAAGACGGTCGCTCCAGCCATGCCTTGTGCGCGGAATATTTCTAACAAGGCTGCATCCAAGGCCTTGCTGCGCCAGCGGTCACTTTCGCTGATATAGATTCGAAGTCTTTGGGCTTTTTTAATAGCTGAAAGATCGGCCACATTTACCTCCGTAATCATATTGATTATAGCGATTTTCCGAGGTAAACACCTAAGCCAACAGCGAGGACACCTAACAAAGTACTGCCCAACAGGTTAAATAGGCCAGCAAACCACTGACCTTTTAAAATCAGATTGTAACTTTCCAATGCAAAAGTAGAAAACGTGGTATATGCGCCCAAGAAACCAACCACAAATAACAACCGCCAGCGCGGATCAACCAAAAATCGATCGGATGCCAGAGTCATAAACAATCCGATCAAAAAACTTCCGGTCAGGTTGATCAGAAATGTTCCAAGCGGAAAAGCGGTTCCAATTTTTTGAGTTACCCAGGTTCCTAACCAATAACGGGCATTTGCCCCAAATATTGCGCCAATTGAAATATAGAGTATTTTTTCCAATTCACAACATCCAATACCAGGTTTTCGACAGGAAATTATATTGTACACGCATTCATCCCCCCCGGATTAGTAGCTTTACCAAGTTCCCTTTCATTTAATCTTCGCTATAATAAATTTATGCCGCGCGATCCCATCCCAACCTGGTACTTCGTCATTGTTGTGGTCCGTTTAGGAAGACGTTTCTTACTGGTTCACGAAAAAAAACACGGTCAACTCTGGTTTTTACCTGCCGGCCGGGTTGAACCCGGTGAAACGTATCAAGAAGCAGCTAAACGCGAGGTACTCGAGGAAGCCGGGATCCAAATTACGCTGGAAGGATTGCTCCGCGTGGAACATACCCCCTTTGAGGATGGGAATGCGCGCGTTCGCTTTATTTTGGTCGCTCGGCCAGACAACGATATGCCGATAAAAAGCGACCCAGACGAAGAATCCCTGGGCGCAGCCTGGGTTACCCTGGATGAACTTGGCCAATACCCGCTGCGAGATGATGAAGTGAGACATATTTTGCAATATATCCAGGCTGGAGCTGCCATTTATCCATTAAATATTTGTGCCCAGGAAGGCATTCCTTATCCACTCTACTTTTGATTAATGAAAAGAGGTTTGCGGTGCTAGCAATAATTTCGGATATTCACGGAAATCTGCCCGCATTAGAAGCCGTTCTGGCTCGGTTGGACGCCCAAGGTGTACAAGATATCCTTTTTTTAGGGGATGCTGCAACAAGGGGACCTTACCCCGCCGAAGTTATCCTGCGTTTGAAAGCCCTGCACTGCCCGGTGATTTTAGGGAATACCGATGCCTGGCTGCAAAATCCGACCACCATTCAACCTGAAAAACATGAAGACAGTTTAATTGTTGATATTGCACATTGGTGCGCTGCTCAAATCCAGGGCGAAGCTGCAGCTTATCTTCGCACTTTCCAATCGGTTTATGAGACTGCGTTAACCCCAAAGCATCTATTGCTGGCTTACCACGGCTCGCCTCGTTTTCACAGCGATACCATATTCCCCGACACACCTGAAGAAAAGCTAGAAATCCTCCTGGCCGGACCATTTCATCATATCTATGCAGGGGGGCATATCCACCGTCCGTTTATGCGGCCTTATCAGGGCAGTTTGATTATTAATCCAGGCAGTGTTGGAATGGCAAATATTTTGGATCCTCTTACCAAAAAGACGATTTACCAACCCTACGCCGAATACGCACTGATCGATGTAACCCGGAATGATATCTCGATTGGGTTTCACCGTGCTCCTTATGACGTATCCCAGGTGATCCAGGCCGCGCACCAGCGAGGCATGCCGCATGCAGATTGGTGGACCGAGGGTTGGACAGACGGTCATAATTTATGATTATGATGGATCATATTATTGATATCCTTTTAGCCGACCCCGATCCGTTGATTCGCTACCGCGCACAGACAGAATTATTGGGTCAGAGCCAGACCAACCCCAATATTCAAGCTTTGCTTCTTGAAGTTCGCACCTCCCCCGTTGTGACTGGCTTGCTAACCCAAGCAGGTTCTGACGGTAAGATTCCCCATCACCCTTATAAAAAATGGGATGGCGCTCATTGGATCCTGGCTGCACTGGCAGAAATGCACTACCCGCCGGGGGATGCTCGCCTGATTCCACTGCGCGAACAACAATACGCCTGGTTTTTTGGCGAAGATATCCATCATCCCCAATACCAACGGCGTGTGATTACCCTGGAAAACCGGGCCAGAATGTGTGCGTCAATGGAAGGAAACGCGATTCTTTCCAGCTTGGCGTTTGGTCTTACTGACCAGCAGACTGTCCTTCTGGTTGAACGGCTGCTGGATTGGCAATGGCCGGATGGAGGTTGGAATTGTGATAAAAAGCCTCCTGTAACCAGATCGTCCTTTATGGAAACCCTCATCCCTATGCGGGCACTCCACCAATACGCAATCCACAGCGGTGATTCACAGGCTCTGGCATCAGCAAGCCGCGCAGCCGAAATTTTCCTCAAGCGCAATCTTTTCCGGCGAATTCAAGATGGAAAAATAATGGACCGGCATTTCATTGAGTTGTTTTTCCCCTATTACTGGCATTATTCTATCCTGCCTGGCTTAAAAGCAATGGCTGAAATTGGCATGCTATCTGATCCACGCTGCATAGAAGCGCTTGACCTGCTGGAATCCAAACGCCTCCCCAACGGGGGTTTTCCTGCCGAAATGCGTTATTACAACACAACAAAACCCGAGTTAAGCGGTTTTTCCATATTCGACTGGGGGGGCACCAGCAAAACACGAATGAATCCATTTGTCACCATAGATGCTTTATCTATCTTAAAATCGGCTGGAAGATGGCAGCCCACGTAAATCATTTGCACAATTCAGCCGGTTTCAATAGAATAAAACTGATCGTCTATCTACCCAATCAGACAGAAAGAGGTTATTATGAGCAACAACGTTTACAAACTAATTGAGATCACCGGAACTTCCTCGACAGGCATCGAAGATGCTATTCAATCTGCTATTGCCCGCGCATCTCAAACCATTCGAAATATGGGCTGGTTCGAAGTTGTAGAAGTGCGCGGCCGGATTGACGAAGATCACGTTGCCCAATGGCAGGTCACCTTAAAAATTGGGTTTACGCTCGAAGATTAACCCGCCCCCCCATTTGTTTCTAACTGCAGCAGGCGTGAAATATCCGCCTGCTGTTTTTTTGGAGGTTACAATGGAATCCATTGAAGCTTATATTGATACATTCCTCCCGTATGAAAATCCAATATTAAAAGACGAGGAAATTCAAGGGAATTCACGCCGAGATATACAACCTAATATCGGCCGGCAAACAGGCACCTTTTTATCCTGGATGATCCAATTAATGAAAGCCAGGCAAGTGCTAGAATTTGGCACCTGTATTGGGTACTCCACAATCTTTCTGGCCCAAGCGCTTGAAAAAACGGACGGCTTTCTGACGGCTGTTGAATTCCGCGAAGATCTTTATCAAGAAACAAAACGCAACCTTGAGGCAGCAGGATTATCGCACCGTGTCACCCTGATTCAGGGGGATGCAAACCTGGTCATCACCCAATTAACCGGACCCTATGATTTAATCCTGCAAGATTCAGACAAAAAACTTTATGCGCCTTTGATTGACCGCTGCATTGACCTGCTCCGCCCTGGAGGCGTGTTAGCTGCTGATGACACCTTATTCCCGGCGAAACCAGAAATTCCGGACCAGTTCAAACAGCCCATCCAGCGATATAATGAACAGATCTTTGCAGACCCGCGATTATCCACCACGATGCTTCCCCTCGGAGATGGGTTATCCATAAGTATTAAAAAATGAGTGAAACTCAAACAGGCCAACCGCTAGAAATAAAATCAACCTCCAGCAGACTGCGCTCTCGTCTCCAGGCTGACTTCATCCTGTTGTTTGTGGCAGCCGTTTGGGGCAGCGGCTTTGTGGCTCAACGGATTGCATCAGCCGATATGGGCAATTTCATGTTTAACGGAATCCGTTTCTTGCTTGGAGCCATTTTTCTCCTGCCCCTGGTCAAATTCCGTGTAAAGATCAAAAAAAAGGATTTAGGTTGGGTCATTCTGGCCGGAGTATTATTATTTGGAGGCGCCACGTTACAGCAAGTTGGTATTAAAACCACCACAGCCGGAAACGCAGGATTCATCACCGGATTATATGTGGTCATCATTCCTATTCTGCTAGTGGTATTTGGCCGCCAGCGCATTCATTGGGCTACCTGGATCGCGGTTATCATGGCTGTTGCAGGCATCTTTCTGCTCAGCACCAGCGGCAAGCTCAGTCTGGCCCCTGGGGATGATTATGTCCTGGTTGGTGCCTTTGTCTGGGCACTCCATGTGATTACCGTTGGCGTAATGGCTCGCAGAATGGATACCTTACAATTTACCATTGGTCAATTTATGGTTTGCGGGTTATTAAACCTGTTTTTAGGAATTGGCATCGATTTACCAGCGTTCAACAACAATGGTTCTGCCTGGCTGGCAGTTTTATACTCCACTGTATTTCCGGTTGCCCTCGGATTTACTTTGCAGGTCAGCGGACAAAAACACGCTCCTGCCACGGATGCTGCAATCATCCTGAGTATGGAGGCAGTCTTTGCTGCCTTGTTTGGGTTTCTTTTTTTGCAAGAAACCATGCAGCCAATCCAATTTCTCGGCTGTGTTTTGATCCTGGCCGCGATTTTACTGGCTCAAATGCGTGTTGATAAAAAATCTATTTAAGACTTTGGAAGAACCCCCATGAAATTTATTCCCTTTAAGACGGCTGCCGATTTTCTAACCTGCGTACAATCTGCTTTAGAAGAAAATGAAGCCGCCAATAATTTGATGCTTGGGTTAAGTATGCGGCTTGCAGCACACCCGGAACGGATCAAGTTGCAGCCTTTTTACGGGGTAGTGCTTGAAGAAAACGAGCCAATCCTTGCATCCATCATGACCCCTCCACATCACCTGGTGATTTATGGATTTCAAACCCAACTGGAACCTGCACTGGATTTACTCATCCAATATTTTCACACCCATCAATGGTCAGTGAAAGGTGTGCTGGGGCCATCTCTGGCATCTGAACAATTTGCACAGGCATGGGCCAGGCACAGCGGACAAAAATATCACGTACATCGCTCTGAACGGGTATATGAATTACGCCGGTTATTCCTCCCAGACCCGTTTCCGGTACATTTCGCCAGGGTACACAAGATGACCTTGCATTGATGACGCAGTGGACATATGCTTTTTCAATGGAAGCCCTGGGAAATGCTGATTGGCAAGCTGCCCGAGAACTGGCAGAACTTAAGATTTCCGAGGGAGACCTGTATCTTTGGGAAGATCCGCACCCTGTTTCAATGGCCTGCCGTACACGCCCAACCCAACATGGTGCAGTGGTCAGCAATGTATATACTCCCAAAGAGTTTCGTGGAAAGGGTTACGCTTCCGCCTGTGTTGCCCAACTCAGCCAGACCCTGTTGGATTCCGGCTGCCAGTTTACCGCCTTGTTCACTGACCTGGCAAATCCCACCGCTAACCACATTTACCAGCAAATTGGCTATACCCCCTTATGTGATTACCTGGATTTGGCCTTTGTAGAAGAAGCCTAAAGTCCTCCAACTGGTTCAGACGAAAGCACAAATCGATGCCTGACCTGCCCTTGAAAACCGAAACCATTCTCTGGCTCTTTCCCATTTTCTTCATGATCCATGATTTTGAAGAAATCATCATGATGAAACCCTGGTTCAAGAAAAATCGAGTCTGGTTACAATCCCGTTTTCCAAAAATTGCTGAATGGCTTTTTCCCTATGTTGACAGGCTTTCATCCTCAGCTTATACATTCGCTGTTGCTGAGGAATTTATGGTCCTATCTGTTTTTACGCTGCTGGCAGTTGAAAATTCCTGGTATGCCTTTTGGGCAGGTTTGTTAATTGCCTTTTTAATTCATTTAGGCATCCATATCATACAAAGATTGATACTGGGTAAATATCTGCCTACAGTTTTGGCTGGTCTGCCCGGACTGTTTTATGGATTCTTGGCTTTGTATTGGCTTAACCAAGCAGGTTATCTGCGGTGGAACGCGGTACTTGGCTGGACACTGGCCGGAATAATCCTTGTGGCCGCCAACCTGTTCTTTGCATTGTGGCTGGCCGCTCGTTTCCAGACCTGGCTGGAAAAGCGAGATTTTCTTACCAGCCTTTAGCCCACCTCAATCAAATTTCCCAAACTGACTGCCAGCGGAAAATCACCCACAATCCCTTCTACCCGGACAATCACTAGCTGGTCAACCGGGTTGCGGCGAATCACCATCACAGCCGCACCGGGACGCAGTCCATTCATTGCAAAATACTGTAACAATTCAGGATCGTTGGTTTGCACCCGCCGGACCTGCACGGGTACTCCGTGCGGAATTTGGCTTAAGGGGGTAAATTCTGACACAGGCAAGATCAGGTCTTGATCAGGAATTGGATCCCCATGCGGGTCAAAAGCCGGTTCTCCCATTACCTGAGCCATTCGTTCTTCAAAACGTGCCGAGATGGCATGCTCAAGCAATTCCGCCTCTGCATGAACCTCTTCCCATGAATATCCCAAGACCTGTACCAGGAAAGTCTCCAATAAACGGTGACGGCGTAAAATTCGTAATGCGATGAGTTCTCCTGCCCGAGTAAGCTGTACAGACTGCCTTTTTTGATATTCGAGCAGCGGCGGATCCATGCTGGCTAATTTCTGCAACATATGGGTCACGGAAGCCGGCGCAAAGGCCAACTGCTTGGCTACCGCAGAAGTCGAAGTGGATTGGCCATTACGGGTTAATCCATAAATCGCCTTTAAGTAATCTTGAACAGAAGCCGAAAGATGTTCTTCTTCCATAGGATAATTATAGAGTAAATGCCTGATCCGCGCGCATCCGGCCTGCATCGGTCAGATAAAGCATGTTTCCATTTCGCACAATCAACCCTTTGTGCTCCGCGATCTGAACCACCTGTGTTGAAAAATCATTCGTCCAACGCATATGTTCTCCCAGATGACTAACCTGGCTTTCGGCCTGTTCTTCTAGCGTGTGCTCATGATTCAATAAATGCGCCGTCAACATAGTCAAGGCAAACTGCCATCGCTGATCGCGTCTGCGCCGATACCCAGCGACCAGTCCCCGCTCCGGAGCAAAGCAAAAAGCCAGAGCAAAAACCACACCGGCCGCAACGGACATTGAACCAGCAATTGAAGCGTCCAGCATTCTTGCAATCCAATACCCCGCCACCGCACTGACAACCCCAAACAAAACACTTAACAGGAGCATTCTGCTCAAGCGATCTGTCAGCAAGTAGGCAGCGGCTGGCGGTGCGATCATCAATGCCACCACCAAAACAGACCCGACAATATCAAACGCACCAACAACCGTGACAGAAACCAGGCTCATCAAAACATAATGCAGTATTGCGGGCACAAATCCCAGGCTGGCTGCTAATGCAGCATCAAAACTTGAAATTTTTAATTCCTTATACAGCAATAAGACAAAAATTAAATTCAGCAGAAAAATTCCACCCATCAAATACAATCCCACAGGTCCGATATCCACACCAAAGGGGGCAAACCGGTTAAACGGAGCAAAGGCAATTTCACCGACCAGTACTGCATCGGTATCCAGGTGAACATTTCCTGCGTACAAAGAAATCAAGATTACGGCCACACTAAACAAGGCCGGAAATACCAACCCAATGGCTGCATCTTCACGAACCAATTGAGTACATTCTAAAAGCGCAATCAGGCTGACCGTGACCACTCCGATCAAGGCTGCTCCGGCAATTAATACTGGTGATGCCAGGTCTTTGACCCAGAAAAAACCGAGAACGATGCCTAACAAAACCGTATGACTGATCGCATCGCTTAACATCGCCTTCCGCTGCAAAACCAGGAAGACCCCTGGAATTGCACAGGCTGCGGCGGTTATGGCTGCAATCAATTGAATTTCAATTTGCGTGATACTCATTCATCCCTCTCATTTTCCAATAAGCGCTGGGCCGCCTCCACACCCACTGGGGTCAATACCCAATTCTGTTCAGTGGTTTGGCGCACCCACCCTTTTGCGCGCAGCCGGTTCAAACTATGCTGAACGCCCGATGGAACCGCAACCATCGTTTTTACAGCCGCTAATGAATGGGGGTGGAAGACGTCCTCATGGTGAGCAGCCAACGTAAACAGGCTGGACAGCACGGATTCATCCCGGATGGTGGATTGGCTGCGCCATCGCTTGATCTGCTGCACAACCACACCGCGCTGGGGGGCAAATAAAACTGACACCAGCACAATGAAGCTGATGCTCAATACAATAGTTGGCCCGGTCGAAAGGCCGGAGGTTGTGTTACTGACCAAAACTCCGCTCACACCCGCAATCACGCCAAACAATGCAGAAAGACCAACCATTCTGGAGAGGTGATTGGTCCACTGGCGAGCTGCCACCGCCGGAGCAACAATCATTGCTGACATCAACACAACCCCAACAGCCTGTATACCAACCACTACCGCTGCAACCAATAAACTGGTGAGCAGCACATCCAACACGCCCATCGGGAATCCTAGCGAATGTCCAAAGTCGCGGTCAAAGCTGAGTAATTTAAATTCTTTCCAAAATAAACCAACAAGAAGAATTACAGCGCCGCTGATGAGAGCCATATTGATCACATCACGTTCCAATAAAGTGGCCGCCTGCCCAAACAAGAATTGTTCTAAACCTGCCTGGCGGGCATCCGGAAGCCGCTGTGTAAAGGTTAACAATACCATCCCTAAGCCAAAAAAAACGGAAAGCACCAAACCTAAGGCACTGTCTTGCTTGATCCGGGTATGACGCGTGATGGTAAGAACCCACAACATGGCCAACCAGCCGGCCGCTAATGCACCCACCAGCAGCACCATTGGTGCTTTACTGCGAGTGAGCAAGAAAGCCAGTACCACTCCTGGCAAGGTTGCATGCGAAATCGCATCACCCAACAGACTTTGTCTGCGTAAGACCGCATAAGCGCCTAACACCCCGCTTAATAATCCCACCAAACCAGCTCCCAACGTAACGGTGCGCAAAGTGTAATCAAGCAGAAACTGATTGAACCAATCAACAATGTTCATCCGTTCTCCCGTCCGCCTGGATGCTGCTCAAGGCTTATTGAATATCCTGTTTTTCCATTCAATTCACCAAGCAAAGGAACTCTTCCACCGTATGTTTTCCGTAAATTAGCTTCCGAAAAGACTTCCGTGACTGGGCCGCTGGCGATCCTGCGAACATTCAACAAGGTGACCCAATCAAAATATTCCGGCACTGTCTGTAGATCATGATGAACAACCACCACCGATTTCCCGGCAGCTCTTAAATCCTGCAGCAGTTTAACGATAGCCCTCTCTGTAACCGCATCCACCCCTTGAAAGGGTTCATCCATTAAGTACACCTGCGCATCCTGAATCAATGCCCGGGCTAAAAAGACTCTTTGCTGCTGCCCACCAGAAAGCTGGCTGATCTGGCGGTTTGCAAAGGTTAACATACCCACCTTGGCCAGTGCTTCCTCTGCCAACACTCTTTCTGACTTGCCAGGCCGCCGGAACCATCCCAATGCCCCATACCGTCCCATCGTGACCACATCCAAAACACTGGCAGGAAAATCCCAATCGACCGAACCCCGCTGAGGAACATAACCTACCATTCTACGTTGAAGGTGAAACGGTTTTCCGTACACGAATACTTGTCCAGCCGCAGCCGGAATTAATCCCAACATTGCCTTTAATAAGGTAGTTTTTCCTGCTCCGTTGGGTCCTACAATTGCCATTAATGTTCCCCCTGGAACCTCCAGGTCAACATCCCATAACACGGGTTTCTCTTTATACGCCACAGTTAAGTCCATGACAGATATTGCAGATAGCTGGTCCATAAAGCCCTCCTTATTGCCCTAACAGTGCAGAAACGATCGTGTCAATATTGCGGCGGATCATACCGGTATAGGTTCCTTCGATAGTGCCCGCATCACCCATCGCATCAGAATATAAAGAACCGCCAATGACCACCTGCCAGCCTTTTGCCTGGACAGATGCTTGAACCGCCTCAATATTGCGCTGCGGGACCGAAGATTCCACAAATATGGCAGGAATTTTTCGGCTGGCAATAAATTCAGCCAGTGCCTGCACGTCAGCAGTGCTCGCTTCAGATTGCGTACTGATTCCTTGCAAGCCCTTTACTTCAAAACCATAGGCTCGCCCAAAATAATTAAATGCATCATGGGCTGTCACCAATACACGCTGATCTTCAGGCAATCGGGCGGCCTGGCTGCGCACATAAGCATCAAGCTCTTGCAGTTCTGCCAAATATTGCTCCATATTCGCCTGGTAAACATCCTTATATTGCGGGTCAAATTCACTCAAAGATGCCTGTACTTTTTCAGCGGCTTTCATCCACATCTGCACATCGAACCAGATATGCGGATCATACGCCCCTTGAAATTCCGGCGGCGCAAGCAGTTCTGATCGGTCAATCGAATCACTAACCGCCACAACTGGTCGTCGTTCTGCCAGCTTTTCCAACACAGTCGCCATGCCGGCTTCCAGGTGCAGGCCGTTATAGAAGATCATATCAGCCTCTTGCAGCGCAATCACATCCCGCTCGCTGGCTTTATAGAGATGCGGGTCAACCCCAGCGCCCATCAAACCGGTTACGGTTACCCGCTCCCCGCCGATATTTTTTACGAGATCGGTGATCATCCCAGTAGTTGTGGTGACGTTGATCGTCTGAAAAGATGGATCACTTTCTGCTTTGGTAACTACTGGTGCACAGGCCGAGAGCACCAGCCCAAACATTATCATGAGGTACCATGTGAATTTGTACATTCTTTTGCTCCACAAACGAACCATGCATGGCCGTTTTGAAAATTTTAGTTATATCTAAATAGATAATTAGTCTTATCTAATTATTATTATAGATAATATCACTCTTGTTTGTCAAGTTAACCCCGGCTAGACAGATGGACAAACAGAAATAGGACTTAAGACCCATTCCAAACCATCCTAAAGCCTCGCAGCCTTGGGGGTTAGGTCCTGTATGATGTAGATAACACAAAATAAGGAGAAACCAATGAACGCGCAATATCCTTTAGAAACGATCCATTTGAAAAAATCATTCGGCAATTTCACAGCCGTCGAGGACGCGAATTTACAGGTCCGCAAAGGAGAAGTGTTTGGCTTCCTTGGACCAAATGGCGCAGGCAAAACCACGACCATCGGTATGATCCTGGGATTGCTTCATCCAACCGCTGGGGAAGTGCGCATTTTCGGAGAAACTGTCACTCCTTCCCATAACAAAGCCCTGCGAAAAGTTGGTTCACTGGTTGGCGCCCCTGCTTTGGTTCCATACCTTTCCGGAAAACAAAATTTAGAAATTATCGCCCGCTTATCTCCTCAGATCACCCAGGCAAAAATTCAGGAAACCATACAACAGGTTGGACTGGCAGACGCGGCAAACCGTCCAGCCGGAAAATATTCTACCGGCATGAAGCAGCGGCTGGGATTGGCCATCGCCATGCTGCACAGCCCGGAAATCCTCATTCTAGACGAACCAACCAACGGCATGGACCCCGCCGGGATGCGTGAAGTCCGCGACCTGCTCCGTGGATTAGCCGACCAGGGTGTTACCGTGATGCTTTCCAGCCATTTGCTCCACGAAGTTGAACAGGTTTGCGACCGGGTTGCTGTGATCAATAAAGGCAAAGTGATTGCCCAGGGTGCAGTCAGTGAATTATTAGGCAACCAGACTCATGTAAAAGTCCATGTAGATAATCCAACCCAGGTTGCAGCAATCCTTGCCCAAATCCCCGGAGCAGTAAATATTCAACCGAACGGCCGCTTTGTCACGCTTGCAGGTGTAACCAGCCAAAACATTATTGCACACCTGGCCGCGAACGGGATTTATCCCAACGAAATCACTTCAGGTCGTCCAGACCTGGAAAGCCTGTTCCTTGAATTAACTCAAAACCCATCTTAATGCGATTTAGGAGAATTGCCATGTTAACACACTTAATTGCGAATGAAAACACAAAAATTTACCGCCGTTCACTGCTTTGGGTTGAACTGTTAATTTTTGCTGTGATCATGCTGTTGATCATGATTGGTTTGAATGTTGCCGTTACCCAAGGCAATAGTGGCAATGTTCAGGTACAGGGAGATTTTGATGAGGCATCTCAAATGCTGTACTGGCCTGGTGGAGTTCAAAACAGCCTGTCACTCAATATTTCTTTAGGCAATGGGTTAGGTGGTTTGCTCTTAATTGCCTTGATTGGCACCATCGTTGCCCAGGAATATCAATGGCGCACCATCCATATCACCCTCAGCCGCGGAACGCCGCGATGGAAGGTCATTCTCACCCGCTTCCTGGCATTACTCGTTCCCGCCGGATTAATCATCCTGGTTCCCTTTTTCATCACCACGATCGTCAGCGGCATCATTACCTGGTCAACTTTTGGGTCATTAACTTCTTTGGGTAATGTGGACTGGGGAATAACCGGATTATCCTTAATCCTTGGCTTTTATTCCTTGCTTCCCTATATGGCGCTGGCATTTTTGTTAGCTGTACTGACCCGTTCTATCACCGCTTCTATCGTAATTAGTGCCGGTTTCAGTTTGTTGGTAGAAGCCCTGGCCAGTCAATTCATGATGAGCATGGGCGGAGTCATGGCAAAGATCGCTGCAGCACTGCCATCCGGATTAACTGGCGGACTTTTCGGGATGCTGTCTTCTCAGCCGTCTACTGTTCTGTTTTCTCCCCTGGTTTCAGCTTTGGGTATTGCTGCGTACTCCATCGTATTACTGGGTTTAGCATTTCTCGTCTTCCAAAAACAAGATTTATCAGCATAACAAACAATTAAACCGGAGGACGAGGTTCCCTTGTTCTCCGGTAACATTCCTGTATGAAAATTGCGCTTGCGGTTGAATCGATCAGGTAAAATTAAAGGATGAAGCGTATGTTCCGTTCATTCAGTAAATTACAATGGAAATTAACCCTTTCCTACACCCTGGTTACGGTTGGTGCATTGGTGTTGCTTCAACTCCTGATCGTTCTATTTGCCGCCCTATTTTTATATCGGTTGCCGCAAATGACGAACTTAATGCGGGATGCACTGGAAATGGTGGCAAAAGATATTGCTCCGGCTTTAGCGCAGACACCGCCTGACCAGCCATTTATCAATGAGTGGCTTGCACAGACCAATGGCGGCCGGAGATTAAAACCGCAAACTGGAAATCTTAGCTTTGATTTCAACTTTACAGATGACACCGCAATTTTATTAATGGTGATTGATCAAAACGACCGCATCGTTGGCAGCACCTTGCCAGAAACCGTAAAAACTGGCGATGTTTATTGGCAGCATCTGAATGAACAAGAAATTGATCTGGTCCGCAGCACAAAACGCGGCACTTCGGCGACCGATCGTTCTACGGATTCAGCCCGCATTGAATGGATGATGGCGGCCGCTCCCATATTTTATGGCGAGGAACGGATTGGCGCTTTGTTTTACCGGTTAGAACTTCCAGCACAACAAGATGTGGTCGCTCTTGCCCTGGCATCTCTGCTGCCCAGCTCATTAATCTTCACCATTGCAGCCGGGTTAATGGGAACGATTTTTGGTGCAGTCACTGCCCGCGGATTGACCAAAAGGCTGAAGAAAGTGGCAAAAACCGCATCCGCCTGGGGCGGCGGCGATTTCCAGCCTCGTATCCAAGACCATTCCGCGGATGAAATCGGCATGATGGCGAATGATTTAAATCAGATGGCCGAAGAATTACAATCGCTGGTGGAAACCCGCCAGGAACTTGCAACCCTGGAAGAGCGCAATCGCCTCGCCCGCGACCTGCACGACAGTGTGAAGCAGCAAGTATTTGCCATCAGTATGAATTTAGGTGCCATTCAATCATTATGGGATCGTAATCCTGAAGAGGCACGCCGCCGTTTGGAAAGTACGCTGGCGCTTTCTCGCCAGACCCAGCAAGAATTAACCGGGCTTATCCAGACCTTGCGTCCCATCCAAATATCGGAAAAAGGGCTTGTCCCAGCCATCAAAGAATTCGTACAGGCATGGGAAAAGCAATCTCATATAGCCACCATTTTTCAAGCTCAAGATATTAAAGGTCTCTCCGAACAAGTGGAACAAACCTTATACCGGGTCACGCAGGAGGCACTTTCCAATATCATTCGCCACAGTGGAGCTACCGCTGCCGGTGTAAGTATCCATGCCGCGAACCACATAGTTAGCTTACAAATTACTGATAACGGGCACGGTTTTGACCAACACACTGTCCAAAAAGGACTTGGGCTGCATTCCATGCAGGAACGGGTTCAAAATGTTGGGGGTAAATTCCATCTTCAGAGCAGTTCAACCGGAACAGTCATCACTATCCAGGTGCCAATTCAGGAGGAAGCATGAACGAAAGCAAAACAACCATCCTTCTCGTGGATGATCATGTCATTGTGCGCAACGGGGTCCGCGCCTACTTGGACTCACAACCCGATTTGCAGGTCGTTGGTGAAGCAGGCTCAGGAGAAGAAGCTGTTCAATTAGCCGCCGACCTGGTTCCAGATGTCGTTTTAATGGACCTTGCCATGCCGGGTATGGATGGAGTTGAGGCCACCTGGCGGGTTAGACGAGTCAGCCCGCGATCACAAGTGGTCGTCTTGACTTCTTTTCATGAAGACTCACATATTTTCCCAGCGATCAAAGCTGGCGCACTTTCTTATTTATTAAAAGATATTGGGCCCGCTGAGCTGGCTGAAGCCGTCCGGGCTGCTTCTCACGGAGAAGCCGTATTACACCCGCGCGTGGCTGCTCGCCTGGTAAAAGAATTGCGCGGAGAGCGGGGAGAGATCAACCCCTTTAACGAACTCAGCGACCGGGAGCAAGAAGTATTGCGCCTGATCGCTGAAGGAATGTCGAATGCAGAAATTGCAGAGAAATTATTTTTGAGCGAGAAAACCGTCAAAGGTCATGTCAGCAATATCCTCAGCAAACTGCATCTCAATGACCGTACACAAGCAGCCGTTTATGCCTGGAAAGAAGGCATGATCCGGCGCGATCCCTAATCTCAACCTGCCCGGTAATGCACTTTGCTTAAGCTCCGCAGCCGTTCTGCGGCTTTTTCCGGTGTCAGGTCGCGCTGCGGCATACCCAGCATTTCAAACCCCACCATGAATTTTTTCACTGTTGCAGAACGCAGGAGCGGTGGATAATAATGGGAATGCAAATGCTGGCCAGGATATGATTTCCCATCGGTGGGAGATTGATGAAAGCCCATCGAATAAGGGAAAGAAATTTCAAACAGGTTATCGTAGCAGATCGTAACCTGGCGGACAATATCGGCCATACCGCTCACCTCATCAGGTGTCAGATCGGGTAAGGAGCCCATATGGCGGTGAGCAACCACCATGATCTCAAACGGCCACACTGCCCAAAACGGCACCAATGCCGTGAAATGCTCATTTTCTGCAACGATCCGTTCACCCAGCCGGCGCTCTTCAGCCAGATAATTGCACAAGAGGCAGGATCCGTGCTGGTGGTAATAATCCTCTAAGCGGATCAATTCGCTGGCAGGTTCATTGGGAATGTGACCAGTCGCCCAGATCTGGCTGTGCGGATGCGGATTGGAGCATCCCATCACAGCGCCTTTATTCTCAAAGACCTGAACATAAGCAATTTCGTCCCGCTGGCCAAGTTCCTGTGTTTGCCCGCTCCAGGTGCGAATCACTGCTTCAACCTCTGGTTGGGACATTTGCGGTAAGGTTACATCATGCCGGGGTGAAAAACAGACCACCCTGCAAATACCCGCTTCTGATTCAGCAATCAACAGGTCGCTTGCTGGTGATTCAGTGTCCCCTGCTTTGTCTGGAGGAAGCAGCGCAGCAAAATCATTATCAAAGGCAAAGGTTTCCAGATAATTCGGATTTTTTATTCCAGATGTGCGTTCATTCCCAGGACATAAATAGCAAGTCGGATCATATTGCGGCAAGTTCTCTGGAGGAATTTTTTCGACCTGACCTAACCACGGACGTTTGGCCCGGTGCGGTGAAACCAGCACCCATTGTCCTGTTAAGATATTCAACCGGCGGTGTGGGCGTTCAAAATCCATGAATTACTCCTCCATAACTCCATTTATGCTTCGACCAGGAATTTTGACCACCTGATCGTGTACTGCGACTGTTTGCGCATCTTCACAGAAATTAAAGATATACCGCTGATTACCAGCTTTTGAGCTGACTACACCATCTGGTAAATTTAATAACTCAACACCAAAACCCAAATCCTGCCACAGTTTGGCAATAATTTGTTTTGCCTGCTGTAAAGTGGGGTACCACCCCAGGTAAAGCGTTTTCCCTTGCCCCGTCTGCCGGCTGGTCATTGCTGCCGCATTAGCAAATGGGCCATCAGCATATTTGACCAGGACTTGCGTCTGGACATCATTTGCTTCCATTTCCTCCGCCCAAATTTCAATTTTTCCAGGCAGAGTTACCCAATTGGATTCACAGGCAAATCCAATCTCTGGCGGAAGCGAATGCCAGGCATGGATCGTACATCCGCTCAATGGACGGAGCAATCCCGGCAGAGGTTGGTCGATAACAAGGTTGGTGGGTGTCTTAAATCCAGAACGAATCCCCATCAACAAAGTTCCGCCGCGTTGGACATACGTTTCTAAGCGGTTTACCAGGGATTCATCTGGCTGGAAGAGAATGGGAGCAACAACCAGACGGTAATCGGTTAGATCGGCATCATACGGAAGCAGATCCACATCAATACCTTGCATCTGGAAAGCACGATAATACAAAAACGCCAGCCGGAGATAAGAAAAACCTTTGCGATGGGGTTGCAAACCGACAGCCCACATTTCCGGGTAACTAAATAAGATCGCAGCACGGGCAGGTTTAAAAGCCTGCAAAATTGGGTCCAATCCCGCTTCTTCAATCTTGAGCTGTTGTATTTCTTTTGCCCCACGGGTAAGCGTTGCATCGTGGTTCAACATCGCCGAATGCATTTGTTCCTGGGCATAACGAACCGCGCGCCAACGGAAATAAATCAATGAATCAGCCCCATTCGCCGCAGCGTGCCAGCTCCACAGGCGAATATTTCCCGGACGCACGCCTGGATTAAATTCTGCCCAATTGATATTTCCGATTTGATGTTCCATAATCCAGAAGGGCTGCT
Organism: Chloroflexota bacterium; assembly: GCA_029265085.1. Next base: position 7,331 of record JAJUJY010000023.1, on the reverse strand, counting down.
GTTTTAAGCCGCGCACCAGAGAATGACAAAAACCCGTTACATAAGGATCACCCGCATCGTAAGCCAGGGATGGGCGTACCTCCCCGAGAGCATATAAATAATTGGCAAAGGCCTCTTTATAGCCTGTCGGATACGAATCCCAGGTAACCAAATCCAGTGATTTCACCAGATCGTGATAATCGATATTGATTGTTTCAACGCTCAAATTGGTTGTGACCAATCGGCCGGGAGCATGAGCACGAATGATATCCACCTGATCAAGACAATAATCTACTACCGAATCGGAAGAGAAGCGGTAATAATCTAATACCAGGCAAGGATTTGGTTCTGTTATCGGCAATACTGGGGGCTTGATTTGATCCCAGCTGGTGTAGGTTTGCGACCAAAATTCTGTGCCCCAGGCTTCGTTCACTTTTTCCAAAGAGCCATAGCGGTGTTTCAGCCACCTGCGAAACTCGCCAGCGCAAACCTCACAATAACAACGGGCAGTATCATGACACCCCAATTCATTATCAATCTGCCAGGCAAAAACCGCCTCATGTTTACCATACCGTTCAACCATTGCCGTCACAATTCGCTGTGAATGGCGTTGATACTCCGGATGGTTTGAACAATAATGGCGGCGTGAGCCAAAACCTCTCCGCCGGCCTTGCTCATCCACCGGAAATATTTCCGGACAAGTGTCAAATATCCAGGCAGGTGGTGTTGCAGTTGGCGTTCCTAAGATAATTTTTAGACCTTCGGCAGCCAGGGTATCAATCGCTCGATCCAGCCAATCCCATTCAAAACGCCCTTCCGCAGGTTCCATTTTTGACCAGGCAAATTCAGCAATCCGCACCACCGATAAACCCAGTTCACGCATTTTTCGGGCATCAATAGCCCAGCGTTCTTCTGGCCAATGTTCAGGATAATAACAAACACCCAAATCCATTCTAAACTGCTCCCTTCCTGATCAACCTGATATACCTTTTTAAATAGGAGCGCGTCGTGAGCGCGCTCCTGAAATGAACCGAACCAATCATATTCGATATTGCAGGTTCTGCAAAGGGAATTTTATCCCTTTACACCACTGCTCATCGCGCTTTCAATGAAGAACCGCTGCCCGAGGATGAACAAAATCATCGGCGGCAGCACTGAGATTGCAGCACCCGCCAACACCAGGTTCGGGCTGTCAGCTGCACGCCCGCGCAGCATGTTTAACGACAGAGTTAAGACGTGGTTGCTATAATTCCCGGTGTTGATGATGACCAGCGGCCAGAAGAAGCTGTTCCAGGCATAGAGGAAAGTAAATGTTGCCTGGGTTGCCAACGCAGGTGCAGCAGCAGGCAAAAAGATTTTGGCCAGGATTTCAAAGCGAGATGCCCCATCAATCAATGCCGCTTCCTCAATCTCTTTGGGAACGGTGACAAAGAACTGGCGCATTAAGAATGTTCCATACGCTGTGAAGATCCAGGGAATAATTAGCGCAGCCAGCTTATCTACCCAGCCTACCAAGACCATCAAACGGTACAGCGGGATGATTAAGACCACAAAGGGAATCATAATCGTTCCCAAATAGAGCACAAACAGGTTATCGCGGCCGGGAAAACGCAGCCGGGCAAACGCATACCCACCCAGAACCGATGTGACCAACTGTCCAAAAACAACCAACAAAGTAACCAGAGTTGTATTGGTTAGCGAGCGCGCCATCGAAAGCACATTGGTCAGAACCGCCTTGTTGCTCTCTTTGAGCTGCAAAACTTCCAGGAAATTTTCTGGATGCCAGGAAATTTTTTCGACCCGTTTGGAGGTTCGCGCAATTGCCAATGCGCGTTCACTGGTATTTTCCGGATTGATAAACACATTTGCGCCGCCATTGCGAACCAGGTACATGGGGACAATTTTCCCATCGACAGGGATGTCGTATAAATCTTTTTCTTCCCCATCAATGGTAATTTTTTGTCCATTGGGTTGTACGTCCGCAAATGGCCGGTTATCGACATATTCACCCGCGTTCGGATTATTTGGATCCTTTGGCGCATTGGGATCGCGGAATACGCCAATTTGAACCGATTCCTTGGTCAAAGCAAATTCACGCAGTTCTCCGCTGCTGTTTTTTACATAATATAAAGGAAGCGGTTCATCAAAACCTGCAACTTCCGCTGAAATCGGATCGCGCGGGAGCAGCCGAGGGGGATAATTAAACGTATCTTGGGGCTGCTTCAATGAGGTAAAGAACATGAACAGGAATGGAAAAATCATCAGAAAGCCAAAGAAGGCCAGGATGATATATGCCAGTGTGTTCGTAATAAACGTAGAGAGTCGGAAGGATTTCATCTTTTCACCTCCCTACACATCGTAGGCCATTGTGCCACGTTGGCGGCGGAATTGAGCCAGCGTAACACCAAATATGATCAGGAAGAGTACCCAGGCCACAGCCGAACCGTAACCCTGGCGGAAACTCTGGAAACCGCTCTGGTAGAGATATAACACCAGTGTCAACGTGGAATTATTGGGACCACCAGGCGGATTAGTCATCACAAAGACTTGTTCAAAGACCTGCAGCGCCTGGATCGTTGTGGTTGTTACAACAAAGAAGGTGGTCGGGGCCAGGAGCGGCAGAGTCAGGCTCCAGAATTTATGCCATCGTCCAGCTCCATCTACGGTTGCGGCTTCATATAATTCCTTAGGGATATTCTGTAACCCTGCCAGGAAAAGCACCGTATTGAAACCCATTGTTTGCCAGGCTGACATGATAATGATGGACAGTAAAGCTGTTGTTGTGTCAGAGAGCCAGCGAATTTGCGGGTCAATCCACTGAGCACCAAAAGAGCTGTTTACGAAATTTACCGCGGAGGTAATAACGTAGTTGATATACCCAACCGACGAGTTATACAACCACTGCCAGATCAGCGCAACGCCAACCGTGGCTGCAATGCTGGGGATAAAGTAAATTGCGCGGAAAAATTTCATACCCGGAATTTTGCTATTCAAAATATTAGAAAGCAAAAGTGCGGGAATAACGCTGAGCGGCACAGCCAACAAACAAAACACCAATGTGTTCCGCATGGCCAGCCAGAAGAGTTTATCCGCTGCCCCAAGGATGAACCACTGGCCAAAGAAGTTGAACCGGGCCAGTTCATCAAATTTTGTAGTATCCAGGGCTTCTGTTACCACCTGCGTCGCTGAGGTCAGCGGTTTGATATCCAGAGTAAAAATGCGAATATAGTTGCTAAGTCCTACCCAATCTGCATTACCAAAAGCATCCCAATTGGTGAAACTGATATAGAGAGAAAAGATGAGCGGACCAGCAAAGAAAAGCAAAAAGCCCAATAAATTGGGGGCTAAGAATAAATAACCATCCAGCGATTCAACATGTGAGTTATTGGCATGCAAGGCATTTGCGGTTGGTTCGCGCCAGATTGCCGATATCACAAATACCAAAACGCCCTGCAATGCCAATAAAATCAAGGGCAATGGTTTTAAGAAAGTAGTTAAAAACCAGGATGGGAAATTGGGGATTAATACAACAACTGCAAAAATGATCAAACTTGCTGAAATAATCCATTTACTGATCTTTTTCAGCCGTTCTTCCACCTGAATTTTGTGATGAAAAGAATCACCAAGGGCTGATACCAGATACCCAACCAAAACACCAGCTAAAGGCCACAGGCCGCGTCCAAAAACTGCAGCCAATTGGTCAATTCCGGTAAATATTCCCAGGATGTGTAAGCTGTAAAGGAAAGCTGCCAAAAATGCCAGAAAATTTGTAACCAGGGAAAAAGTTCTACCACTTAACTTTCTGCGATTGAGATGCAGTGCCGCCAGACCATTGGCAATTCCATACCCTGCTGCAAGAACGGTCAGGATAATTCGCAGCCAAACAGGAACATTTGCCAACACCATACCGATCCCAGCCAGCACTGCAATGGCCAACCCGGCAATCGTAGCCAACGAATGCCAGAGGATAGCAGCACGGATGAGGCGGTCCGTCCGGGCATCTATGGGCGAACGGGTTGCAGCCGCCATAGGATTACCTCCTTGAGGGTTTTCCGCCCCCCAGAGTCTGGGGGGCGGATGGAATTTTGAATTTGATTATTGACCGAAAGCTTTGTTGGCTTCGGAGCAGATGGTGGCTTTGAAGTCCTCGATGGACAATTCACCGGTCAGAACAGCATTGATCTTGGCGCCCATGACTTTGTCATAATCGGGCCAATTGCCAGCCCACAATGGACCTTCAGCGGTCGGTTTGTTGGCGTCAGCAATACCATTCAAGAAGGCCTGGTTGTTGGCAGGCGGGGTGAAGGTCAAGAAGGCATCCAGAGCTTCCTGGCTCACGCGGCTGGGAATATTGGTGCCCAGAGCGGAGATCTTGGATTGGGTTTCAGCCAGGGTCAAAGCCTGAACAAGTTTCCAGGCTTCTTCGGGGTGCTGGGTCTTTGCATTGACAACATAAGCGCCCCAGAACAGCCAGTTACCCATACCTTCGGGTCCCTTGGGCAGTTCAACAACGTCCCAGTTGAATTCAGCATTGGCACGGGTACCGGGGGTTGCCCAGCGGCCGTTCTGGAACATAGCAACTTTGCCAGCCATGAATGGGGGCTCGGAGTCTTCGCCGTAAGGAACAGCAACGTCGTTGTCAACGTACAGTGAGCGCTGGAAAGTCAGACCAGCGATGGAAGCGTCGGTATCGAGCGCGCAAGCGGTGCGATCTTCATTGTAGAAACCACCACCGGCAGCGTTAAGCCATACGCCGTAAGGACCCCACCAGGCATTGGCGCCGTAACCGTAGATATCGGTGCCCAATGCACGAACTTTCGTGGCAACATCCAGGAAAGCTTCCCAGGTCCATTCACCGTTCTTGGCCAGCTCACGGGGATCCGGAGCGCCAGCTTCCTGGATCAGGTCCAGGTTCAAATACAGAACGAATGTAGAAACATCACGAGGCAGACCCCACAGTGCTTCACCGGTCTTGTTGGTGGTTGGGTTGAAAGTCAGGTGGAACATGGGACCAGGATAGAAAGCGTTCACATCGAAGCCTTCAGCATCGGCCATGGCCTTCATGTCCAAAATTAAACCACGTTTGGCGAAGTCGGCCACATCGGTACCTGGGATCCAGAAGACATCCGGAGCGGTGCCAGCACCAATTTCGGTTTTCAAAACGTCCTGATAGCTGGAAGTCTCGGAGCCACCCGGTTCGTAAACCAGGGTAATGCCTTCCAAAGAAGCATCCAGATCCTGGCTGACCTGTGAGTAAACATCAATTTCAGCCTGGTTGTCTGGGCGAGTGCGCCAGCGCAGGGAAATTTCTTCCGCAACCGGGGCGGCAGTCGGCTCAGCCGGAGCAGCGGTGGGTTCTACTGGAGCAGCGGTAGGTTCAGCAGCCGGGGCTTCCGGAGTGGGGGTAGCAGCAGGTTGGCAAGCCGCTAACAGCATGCTCAAAACAATTACCAGAGCAAAAATCGTCGCAACAAATTTGCGGTTCATTCTAATTCTCCTCGAATGATGAAAGTGAAATTTCGGATAGATCGGATCACTTGCACAATACACAGACGCAAACAGAAAAGATTTATCGATCTGTTTTTCTAACACCTCCTGAGTTACTTACAAGGTTGGGTCGATTGGCGAACGACTAACTCTACCGGTAAACGCTGATAACTGTTCGGCAAATCCGGGTTTTCAATCGTTTGAATTAACAACCGAGCTGCTTCCCGGCCAATCGCATAGGTATCTTGACGGATTGTGGTTAAAGGGGGATCAAAATAAGAAGCCAATGGCATATCATCTACACCGATTACAGAAACATCCTCGGGAACCCGAATCTTGTGACTGCGTAAAGCGCGGATCGCACCAATGGCCATACTGTCATTTTGGGCAAAAATCGCACTGAAACGAAGAGGTTTTTGCAGCCATTGCTCCACCACCCGGTAAGCAGTAGCCGCTGACCAATCGCCATAACCAATCAAACTGGGATCCACTACCTTACCAGCCTCTCCCAAAGCACGTTGGTAGCCACTGGTCCGGTCATGCACACAATCTTCACTGGTCGGCCCGGTAATGCAGGCGATAGAGCAGTGCCCTAAATCCAGCAGGTAACGCGTGGCCTGGTAGCCAGCCTCTTCGTCATTCAAACAAACAGAGCCTATCCCATCTTCACGAGAAACAGACCCAATTAAAACTGTCGGAAATAAATGATTTATGTATTGGTGGCGAGAATCAATGTACGGATTAATTACCAATAATCCTTCTGTCCGGCGGCTCGAAACCAGTTGATCGATCAGGTTTGAAAAATTGGTTTCATCCGGAACAGACGATGCCACCAAAAAATATCCACATTGCCGCGCCTCGGCTTCAGCACCCTCGATAATATTGGCGAAGGTATAATCGGTTAAGTTCGGCGCAAAACATGCCAGCATATGGGTACGACCTTCCGCCAAGGAACGCGCAATTGCGTTCGGGCGGTATCCCAGCTCTCCCACAGCCTGGTCCACGCGCTGGCGTGTTTCAGGGAGCACACTGGGATCCCCATTGATGACGCGCGAAACAGTTTGGTGGGAAACACCCGCCAATTTTGCAACGTCTCGCATGGTGACCCCAGATTGTTTCATGCAAAACCTCAAATCAAGTAGATAGGGGATTCCGGTTTCGAAGCACCGCCGATGTGAACGGTAAAGTGACCGGTAACATCATTATAAGGTTTTTACAATGATTGTCAAGTACTAGTTTCTGCTCAGCCCCCCTTTTCTTCACCGATTTCACAAACCACAAAAAATTTCAGTAGATAAATATGCAACCTATTTCAAACTATTGCGTATATGGTATTGAAACAAGTAAGCTGATCAGGAGCAACGGTGAATAACCTCGAAAATGAGTGGCTGAACCGGGCCTACAACGGCGACGACGAAGCCTTTACAAACTTAGTAACCTCATACCAGACGCCGGTTTTTAACCTGTGTTACCGCATGCTGGGGAATCCGCAAGAGGCTGAAGATGCCGCTCAGGAGTCTTTCTGGCGTGCCTACCAAAACTTGCGCCGCTATGACCCCAGCCGACCTTTTGCGACCTGGCTTCTATCCATTGCCGCTCATTATTGCATCGACCAGCAGCGCAAACGCCGGTTGCCGACCGTAGAAATTGACGATTGGATGGAAGAGGTCACTCCGGATCACGCTCCTGACCCTGAATGGGCGACCAGCCGCAGCGAAGAAAATCAAATTTTGCACCGCATGTTGGCTTCACTGCCTGCTCAAGATCGAGCTGCCTTGATATTACGTTATTGGTACGAATTTTCGGAAGAAGAAATTAGCAAGTCCTTATCGATGTCCGTCAGTGCTGTAAAAAGCCGCCTGTTT
>JAJUJY010000169.1 GCA_029265085.1 Chloroflexota bacterium | reverse complement strand
GGTAGGGTCTCCCCATCCGGTGAAAGATTGAGCATGCTCAACAATAGCTGCCGGGACGGGTCAGAAAGCAGTTCCCAGGTGCTGTAATAAATATACTTATAAAGTGATTCAGGGGCAGACTGCTGTGCCTGGCGAAGATCTTCAATAACCTGCTGGAAGGGGCGGCGGCCAAGCTGGCCCGCGACCAGTTTTAATCCCAGCGGCAGACCGCCGGTGGTCAGGTAAATATCGGTGGCTTCTGACTGGGTTAAAAGCACATCGCGGCTGCCGCGCTGCAGTTCGTTTTCCAGCAGGTCTCGACTGTCTTTCAGTGATAATTCCGGAACCTGAAATACCTGCACATGAGGGAACTGGCGCAGCGTGCGCCGGCTGGTGAGCAAAAAGCGCGATGGACCGGCCAGGGAGGCCAGGGTTGGGATGATTGCCTGCAGATCTGCTAATGTTTCCAGGTTGTCGACCACAACCAGGTAAGGCTCAGCGCCTAATTGGGGTTTTAGCCGCTCCACCTTCACCGATGCGGGCAGTCCGGAAAGCTGGTTTTGGCCCAGTTGCTCGGCAAGGCGCGCGATGATATCTTCGTAAGTCCGGTTTGGGCCAGCTATTGGCTGAATCTGCCCATCCGGCGACATCCATTCATGGCGGGCACTGATCCAGACCAGGCCGTGGAAGGTTCCATTATCTGCTAACTGGCGGGCTATTGCCTGTGCCAGGGCAGTCTTGCCGATTCCGCCAAGCCCTTCAATGCTTAAAAGCGGCGGCCCGTTGGGGTCGGTTAGCCAACCACAAAGACGAGGCAAAATTCCATCCAGGCCAAAAAGCCTTAAATTTTCAGCCGGGGGTAAGTTGCGCCGCAGCCCGTAGCGGTCTCTGGCGGTGTGGGCTTCTAATTCCATGCGCTGCAGCTGGTCGCACAGACGGTACAAACCGGCTTCAACCCGGCGGCGGAACTGGCGCACCGATACGTTGGCGGCAGCCGCCAGATCATCCATTGGGAAAATAACGGGCGAAAGGTAGCGATAAAAAAGCGCGCTCCAGGCTTCCAGAATTTCATCGTCATGGGAAAAATCCTGGTGGAGGCTTTCGATTAACTGCGGCCGGGTAGAATTTTCGGGTTGTATCGTTGGGATTTCAAGCAGATTGCGGCGAACTGTCAGCGAAGTAGAAATTAACCGGATGAATAAGTCCTGCAGGCGCACCCTGAGTTCTCCCTGGGTTTCTGCTCCTGAACCCTGTAACAGGTCCAGAGAGAATAACTCGAGTGGAAATGGTTCTACCTGCTGGATAGACTGCAGTGTGTTTTCAATTAACGTTGGAGTGATTTGTTCCAGGTTCATGGAGCGGTTTATTGTCCGATACCTGTCCGAAGTCTGGCAGAAATTGATTGAACCGGTCTATTAGAACCAGTATACTAAAGACTAGTATAAATTCAATATCCGATTCCAGGTATTAGAAATTTGTTTCAAAGCCGTTCCAGGGAGCTCAGGGGAGCCTGGAACGGTTTTCTTTTAATCTCCGAGTTTATGAAGGGCATGCTATAATCGGTATTATTCCTTACTCTTCAAAAATACAGGTGATTTTCCTTGGGAAAATTCTCATCTTTTTCTAGAACAAAATTGATCGTCTTCATTACCGTGATTTTAATTTTCACGTTTTCTTTCACCAGTATCTTGAGTTATAACGTCACCAAAGAGTCTATTCTCCGCAGCGTCAAAAACGAGACCCTCCCGCTCATCAGCGATAATATATATTCCGAAATCCAGCAAATTCTGATTAAGCCGATTAATAATTCCTCGTTAATGGCGAATGATGAATTTCTGATCCAGTGGGTGAAATCCGGGGAAAAGGATATTTCCGAAATTACCCGCTATTTGCAGCGGATTAAGGAAAATTACGGTTATTTCAGCTCGTTTTTTGTTTCCGATATTTCGCGGAATTATTATTACTATGGCGGAATCCTCAAACAAATCAGCCCGCAAGATCTGCATGATCAGTGGTATTACCGCTTTGTTAACTTGAACGTGGGGTATGATCTGGATGTGGATACCGACGAAGCCACCCAGGGGACGATCACCATTTTCATCAACCACCGCCTGGAAGATCAAGAAGGGAATTTTTTAGGCGTCACCGGAGTCGGCTTAAAAATGGAATCGGTTGGGGCAACACTGGAGCAGTACCGCCTAAAGTACGGCCATCTGGTGTACATGATTGATTCGGATGGTTTAATCCAGATTCACCCAAATCCTGATCTGGTGTTAAAGACCAAAATCCGTGAAATGGATGGGATTGGGGCATTAAGCGATCAAATCCTCTCGCAAAAATCCGGCACACACATCTACGAATATAAAACCAACCAAAACGACATTGTTCTCTCTGCGCGGTATTTTCCGGACTTAAACTGGTATTTAATTGTAGAGCAAGATCAAACCGAAGCATTAAAAACCGCCCGAAATTACCTGCTGGGGAATATATTCATTGGGCTTTTGGTGACAATCCTGGTGATACTGGCGGTCATCTGGGGGCTAAATTATTATTACTCAAAAATTGAAGCCCTGGCGATTGTTGACGATCTGACCGGCCTGTATAACCGCAGAAAATTTCAGGAAATCTTTGACTACGAAATTGCCTATTCCCGGCGCTACAACCAGGCATTAAGCCTGTTGATGCTGGATATTGACCGGTTTAAGAGCGTGAATGATACCTATGGACATTCGGTTGGGGACGAATTTCTAAAAGTGATTTGCGAAACAATGAAAAAGCATATTCGTGAAATTGATGTCATCGCACGATGGGGAGGAGAAGAATTTGTCATATTGCTGCACCGGGCGGATGCCTTGCAGGCGTACGAGGCGGCGGAGAGGCTGCGTATAGCCATAAGTAAGCTGGTCTATGATACGGCTAAAGAACCCATCTCCCGTTCGGTCAGCATTGGGGTGGTCAGTGCTCCACCCTGCCGGTTGGATATGGATGAGATGCTCAGCCTGGCAGATAAGGGGCTTTACCGTGCCAAGGACGAAGGCCGCAACCGCACTTGCGTGGAATTTCCTTCGGTGGTTGAGTAATCAGCGGTTATTAAAAATATTTCATTACTGGTAGAAAAGAAATCCGTTCGCATAATTGAATCCACACACGGTGGATCCAATCCAGAAATTATCCATCGAAGTTTGGGGATATTATTTAATGAAATTTTTATAAAGGAGCGCTGGATGAAACGCATTCTTGCTGTGCTGATCACGTTTTCCATATTAACTGGAATCCTATTCCAATCTTCAATGGGATTCAACTTCCGAATCGTTCATGCTCAAACAGATCTGGTGCGGGTTCTGATCGATCAATCTGCGGCTAACCAGCTTGATTTGGAACGCGAGGGAGCAAAAATCCTGGCTGATTATGGGGCATTTCTTTTGGTGGAGTTATCTGGCGGCGCAGCATTGCCCGAAGGTGCCGAACCAGTGGATGACCAGATTTATTTACGCGGGTTAGCCATTGACCCTTCTGCTGGTGGAGAGCCACCCATTTTGGCAGAACTGCGCCAACAGGATCGGGGGGCTTCCAGGGGGATGTGGATTATCCAATTTGCCGGGCCAATTCAAGATGCCTGGCTGGAAGACCTGGCTGCCTCTGGTCTTGAGGTTGTGGCTTACCTGCCAGAATTTGCCTATATCGTCTGGGGCGATTCACCAGCGGAGAAAGTGGCTGCAATGGCTGACCGCAGTGCAGTGGTGGCCTGGAATGGTGCTTACCACCCTGCCTACCGCCTGGATGAGAATTTGCGTGAATTGGCAGCGGGTGGAGAATCTGAGCAAATTGCGCAGGTTGTTGTTCAGCTTTACCATCACTCCGATGTCGATCTCTCGCTGAAACAACTAGAAATGATCAGTGAAGATGGATTGAAATCGGTAGAAGAGGTAATTAACCTGGTCAATGTGCGCCTCACCTTGCCGGTTGGTCTTCTGGCAGAAGTGGCAGGCTGGCCGGATGTATATAACCTGGAGACCTGGGTTGAGCCGGTTAAGCATGATGAGATTCAGGCACAAATCCTGGCCGGAAACCTGATTTATTCCGGCGGTAAGTGGCTTCCCAGCGGGACGGGTTACCTGACCTGGCTGGCCAGCAAGGGCTTTCCGACTACCCCATCTTCCTACCCGATTGTGGATGTGGTCGATGATGGAATTGACCTGGGAAATGCGGGCAGTATCGCCCATGCGGATTTTTATGAACTGGGCAGCAAGAGCAACCCGGACCGGGTGATATATATTGGGAACTGTACGACCGACACCAATGGGAATGGGGTTGGCGGGCATGGTAATTTGAATGCTGGAATTATGGCCGGATATAACAATACCAGCGGCGCACCCTATGAAGACGGCAGCGGGTACCAGCGCGGTTTGGGTATTTCGCCCTATGGGAGAATTGCTGGAACTAAAATCTTTAATAACTCGGGGTCATATGATACGCAAAACTGCGATTGGACTGATGCCGGGGTGGTTCGCTCCACCTATGCCAATGGGGCACGAATATCGACCAATAGTTGGGGTGCGAATGTTAACGGCGCATATGATTCCTCTTCTCAGGCATATGATGCCCTTTCGCGAGACGCTTCCTTATCTGCCGGGAATCAAGAACTGCTGCATATCTTTTCTGCAGGGAATGATGGACCAGGCACAGGGACTATTGGCTCGCCGGGAACGGCCAAGAACGTACTGACGGTTGGCGCAACCGAAAATGTCCGCGATCAAGGGGTGGTAGATGGTTGTAATCTCGCAGATTCAGATAGCGCTGATGATATGGCGGATTATTCTTCACGAGGGCCAACAACGGATGGAAGAATCAAACCGGATATTGTTGCGCCAGGATCTCACATCCAGGGACCAGCCAGCCAGGACCCTGGGTTTAATGGCTCCGGAGTCTGCGGCATGTATCCAAGCAGCTCGTACTATCCCCTGGGAGGGCAGACACTGTATACCTGGTCTTCCGGAACCAGCCATTCCACCCCTGGTGTAGCTGGTGTGGCGCAGTTGTTATATGAGTATTACGGACGGGTTTTAAGTCCAGGGCAAATTCCCAGCCCCGCCATGTTGAAAGCATTGATTGTGAATGCACCGCGCTACTTAAATGGCTTCAATTCTGGTGGATCGCTGCCCAGTATTACCCAGGGCTGGGGGGATGCGAATATGGGTATGCTGTTTGACGGCACTCCACGCTTCTTGCTTGACCAGTCGCGTGTTTTTGGTGCTACCGGGGACGCGTATTCAGAAACCTTTAGCATCTCCACCACAGAAAAGCCAGTGCAAATCAGCCTGGTATGGAGTGATGCACCGGGCAGTACTACCGGCAACGCTTATGTGAATAATCTGAATCTAACCGTCACTGCCGGCGGACAAACGTATAAAGGGAATGTTTTTAGCGGGTCTTTATCTACCACAGGTGGAACTGCGGATGTTAAAAATAATGTCGAAAATGTATTTTTGCCGGCGGGTACTTCCGGTCAAATTACGGTGACGGTGACGGCGGCGAATATTGCCGGGGATGGACTGCCCAATAATGCCGATGCGACCGACCAGGATTTTGCGCTGGTAGTATATAACGGTGGGCCGGCTTCCCCCCAATCCAATCTTTTCAATTCGCAAATGACCTGGAATGACGATTTGGGCAATAATAATAATTTTGCCGATTTGAACGAGGTTCTTCAGGTGTACGCGACACTGCAGAACGGCGGGACTGCAACCGCTGAAAACATATCCGCCGAACTTTCTGTAATCAGCGGGTCTGCGTCGGTATTATCGGATCAGATTACATACCCCAATCTGGAGATAAATGCCAGCGCACAAAACAACCAGCCATTTCTGGTGCAGGTTGGCACCGATCATCCTTGCGGCACAAATTTGGAGCTGCGGTTGACGGTGAATTACACTGGCGGGAGTAAGTTTTTTGATCTTAATCCAATCCTGATTGGGCCAACGCCTGTTACAACCTTTGCATATAGCGGCGCAGCTGTACCGATCCCTGATGGAGATTCAAATGGGGCCAATGTGACGGCAAATGTTCCGCTCTCATACGTATTAACCGATGTGAATGTAAAAGTGAATGTTACGCATACCTGGGATAGTGATTTGGTTTTCACTTTGACCTCACCACAAGGAACTCCGGTGACCTTGATCGACCAACAAGGCGCTGCCGGGGATAATTTTATTGACACCGTTTTAGATGATGAAGCGGATGCAGCCATTGCCGACGGCACCGCGCCGTTCACTGGCAGTTTCCGCCCGGATCAGTCGCTTTCCGTACTCGATGGCGAAGATTCCCAAGGGGTCTGGAACTTAAATGTTGCTGATAAATACGCGCAAGATTTGGGCAGTATTAGCGGGTTTGAGCTGCACCTCTCCTGGTTGGGAACCTGCACGCCGGTAACGATACAAAAGGTCTTTTTACCTGCGGTTCGGCGTTAACAGCGGGAGACGCAATTCGGATAAGTTGCCCAGGGGCTGCATCAAACAGGCAGCCCCTGGTTTTTCATTGTTTCTGGGTTGGCAGAAAAATGCTAGAATATTTTAACCAGATGGTTTGATTGGCATTTGCTTCAGGCGGGGAATCTGTTTATATTTTTTCCCCAAGGGTTCACTGCTGATATCGTGGATGTTTACCGGCCGGGCGATTTTTTTCTTTCCAGCATGGATGGTGATGCAAAATCACGAAAGGGAGGGGCGATGGGCGGAAACGGGCGATTCGGATGGGGGGTGTGGATTGGGCTGGCTTTGCTTTGCAGCCTGTTGGTTCATCCGTCAGCCAGCCGTGTTTTGGCTGATGAGGGCAGCCGGTCCGAGCCGAACATTAAAGCGCACCGCTGGATTTGGGATGACAGCAGCGGGAACCACAATGGAAATGCGGATTTAAACGAAATCCTGACCGTGTATGTGGATTTGGTCAATGAATCCCTTGGGACAACAGCAACCAATGTTAGCGCAACCCTCAGCCTGACCAGCGGAAGCGGCCAGGTTCTTCGGGGCAGTTCAACATACCCGGATATTCCGGATAGCGTTTTACCGAATTATTATCCCAGGCGGAATCAGGTTCCTTTCCTGGTGCAGGTTTCTCCAGACCAAACCTGCGGCGGGGCTTTGACGTTTGATCTGGCTGTGACGTATGATGGCGGCAGCAAGATCATTACCAATTTGCCGGTAATATTTGTGGGCACGCAAACCCAGGTAACTGCTTCTGCCGCAGGTGTCCCGGCGGTGCTTGTGGATGATGATTGGGATGGAATCAATCTCTTCATTAATGTCGCGGATTCGTTCACCGTGAAGGATTTGAATGTGAAATTGAACATCACACACGGCGAAGATAGCGATCTCTATGTTAAGGTGACTTCACCCCAGGCGGCATCGGCATTTATTGTCTTTGGCCTGGCAGATGGGGGGCAAAACCTGGTGAATACGGTGGTGGATGACGAGTCGCTCAACTGGATTGCGCGGGGAACTGCGCCGTATACGGGCAGCTACTTTCCGGCGGACCCTTTTGCGCTGCGTGTGTTTGATGAGGAGGCTGTGGCGGGTAACTGGATGGTTAATGTGTCTGACCGGTTTGAAAATATGATCACCGGCACAGTGAATGGGGTGGAATTGCAGTTCACAAAAATTGCGAGCTGTGCAGCGGTAAACTACCAGCAGGTATATTTGCCGATGATTCGGCGGTGACGGGCGAGATCATCTGCTCCGGTTGAAGGTAAGCAGCCGAAGACTGCTATAATCAGGGCAGGAGCGATGATATGCAATTCTTAAATTTTGTCATTTTGAATAATCCGCTGCGCACCTGGCTGGCAGCGCTGTTGATTGCGGCGGCTATTTATTTCCTGCTCAAACAGATTCGGCGTGTGCTGGTCAAGCGCCTGGAAAAAGTGGTGAATGGTGAACCGCTGAGCCTTTCAGCATTGGCGGGGCGCATGGCCTTAAAGATGAGAGGGATTTTCGCCCTGGCAGTCGGGTTGTATGCCGGTTCTTTGATGCTGGAGCTTTCCAATGGACTGCACCTGTTTTTGCGCACGCTGGCCTTGTTTGTGATCCTGATCCAGGTGGGCTGGTGGGCGGTGGAGCTGGTGGAATACAGCATAGCTCGGCGCGTGCAGCAAAATCAAGATGAGGCCAGCCGGAAAACAACGCTGAATGCATTGGGGTTGCTGGCTAAGCTGGTGGTCTGGTCGTTGGTTTTATTGTTGGCACTGGACAATATCCCCGGCGTGGAGATTACCAGCCTGATCGCCGGGTTAGGCATTACCGGCATTGCGGTGGGTCTGGCGGTGCAAAATATCCTTGGCGATCTATTTGGCTCGCTGACGATTGCTTTAGACCAGCCGTTTGTAATTGGGGATTCGATCAGTGTGGGTGAGTTTACCGGCACAGTGGAGCACATTGGGTTAAAGAGCACGCGGGTGCGCAGTCTGTCCGGTGAGGAACTGATCTTTGCGAATTCGGATTTGCTGAACAGCCGCATCCGGAATTTTAAGCGCATGGAGCAGCGCCGGATTGTGCAGCAATATACCCTGGTGTACCAGACACCTTATGAAAAATTGGTGCGCATCCCGGATATCATGCGAGAAATAATCACAGCCCAACTCGACACGACTTTCGACCGGGCGCATTTTTCCAGTATTTCGCCAACCGGTTTAATGATCGAAGTGGTCTATTTTTTGGATAGCGCTGATTACCGT
>JAJUJY010000265.1 GCA_029265085.1 Chloroflexota bacterium | reverse complement strand
GATGGTGTGCGCACTTTCACGCGGAGAGGAATATCACTGCCGTCTGAAGCCAGATAATAAAACACCTCGCCTCGTGGAGCTTCGGCCTGCGAGATAACCTCACCAGCAGGGATAACGGGGAAAGGATCATCGATACTTAAAGGTCCCTGTGGCAAATTTTCTAATGCGGCTTCAATCAGTCGAACACTTTCAAGCATTTCTAATGCACGGACCACAACTCTTGCCTTAACATCACTTCCTAAAGAAGTAATGATCTTAAAATCAAGGTCGGAATATGCCGCATAGGGGCTATCTTGCCTTACATCGATGGCCAATCCCGATGAACGTGCCAGGGGGCCAACCGCTCCATAACTAAGCGCATCCTGTCTGGACAATGGACCAACTCCCGCAGCCCGCGCTTTAACCGTAGGATTCTTTAGAAAAGCTGGAACGATATTTTTTTCCAGGGTTTTACGGATTTCTCCAACTACATTCAAGACGGCTTTAGGTTTTTGAATATCTACATTTACTCCGCCAATCCGGTTCGCTGCATAATGCACGCGGTTACCCGAGATCATTTCAAACAAATCCATCACTTTTTCACGCAATTGAAAAGCTTCCATAAAAAGAGTCTGAAAGCCCATCACCTCGGCGCCGATTCCTGACCACAATAGGTGAGAATGCAAGCGCTCTAATTCCAACATGATGGTACGAATATATTTTGCGCGTGCCGGCACTTCGATATTTGCTAATTTCTCAGCCGCCTGGGCAAAAACAAAAGTATGCACACACGAACAAATACCACATACCCGCTCAAACAAAACCAGATCTTGTATGTAATTCCTTCGCTGTGCCAACAATTCAATCGAACGAAAACTAAATCCAATTTCGATTTGAACATCCTGAATGATTTCACCTGCACATGAGACACTCAATTTATAAGGTTCTTCTAATGCGGGATGATAAGGTCCAATAGGAATCGTGTATGGCATCGTCTTATCCACCTTTCATTTGTTGAGCGGTTGATTTAGATGCATTACCACCAGGACAACGGAATAATCCCGGCTCTAAATCGGCAGGGCGTATAATTCTCATAGAATTTGTAAGATTTTTAAATGTCACTGCATATAAATCTTGAATTTCTCGCTCAATCCACTCAGCAGCCTGGGTTACGGAAGAGATCGAATCGATTTCATTGTTGGTTGTGCGGGTTCGCAGATTATATACAAACTCATTTAATTGATAATGATAGATGATCTCAGTTTCACCTTGATCGCAGGCTAAACCGGTCATCGTGATTAATCGGGCACCCTTATCTAAAAAAATCTTTGCCATAGTCAAAACATCCATAGAATCAGCCTGAATCCAGACTTGATATCCATTTTGAATTTTCTGAGAATGCCCTGATATTTGCTGGAATTCTTGATTAGTTAACACCATCGTTTTCCTCTTCCTGCGGACGTTTTGCGGCCAAACGATCAATATGATCCGAGGCCCGCTTAGCCAATTGTCCTCGAGCTGCTTCCTTCAGATTCCGTGTGGTTACCCGATTACGACAGCTATCACACAAACTTCGAATTGCGATAATATCCGGCGCAAGCGGTTCCCCGTACAGTTTATTCAACAATGAGCCAGGTAACGGTACAAATAAATCACCGCAGCGTGTACAAACTGTGTAGTGGATTTCATGAGCCGTTTGCAGATCATCTGCTGTAGTGCAAACAGGGGCAGGTTTTGGATCAAATTTTAGCGCCTCAGTTGGGCAATACTGAATACACCGCCCACAAAATGTGCATTGCCCTGCATCATACTCCCAGATTGCAAACTGCTCATGCTCGTTGTTGAAAGTGATGGCTCCTGGTGAGCAGACATATCCACAGGTCTGGCAGGCTGTACAACGCCCGGCCTCATGGATAACTAGCCCGCGAAATTTTTCATGGCACTCAACTTTATCATCTGGTTTCAGCGTCCGCACAACCGAGAGAAAATTGGTTTTTACAATATTCAAGACACCCATTTTTGAGCACTCCTATCTCGATGGTTTACCACAACAGTGCAAATACAAATGCTGCGGCAGCTGTTAAGGTTCCCCAAACCCAATAGAACCGAAATGCCTGATTAATTTTGAACCGTGCAGTGATCGTTGATAAAACTGAGATTAAGAGTACCGTTGCAAATCCAATGGCTAAATATATTAACCCTTTGAAACCAACTGCAAGATCCCCTAATGGGAAAAATAGGCTGGCAAACAAGCCCAAAACGGCCACCAACTCCAACTCATGTGCCAATTCGAACAAAGCCAGGGGTACACCGTTATATTCCGTTGTTGATCCGGCAACAATTTCTTGCTCCGCATTCGGAATTGAAAATGGATTTGTTCGGATTCGTGCTGGTAACGCAATCAAAAACGCCAGTACTGCCAATAGATGCACAAACGACCAGGACTGGTTCGCTATATCTGCCAATTGAAAACTCTTCGCTTGAATTGCCAAAACAATCACGGATGCTAAAAATGGCACATTGTATCCCAGCAGCAATACGGCTTCGCGAGAAGAACTGACCTGGCCGTATAACGATTTCGATGAATAACCGGCCAAAATAGTACAAATCGCTGGCATCTCCAGCAGGTAGAGAAACAACACCAGATCACCTGCAAATGATGGAGCAATATTTCCAGGCAAAGGCAGCATTGCCAGAGCAAATGCAATAGAAACCACGGCAACAACGGGCAAGCCATAAAAAGCAATGGGGCTGATACCATCTGGAACAATGGTAACCTTGCTAATTAGTTTGACAAAGTCAAAGAAAGGTTGGTAAAACGGTGGTCCCTGCCTGCCTTGCAATCGTGCAGTTAGCTTCCGGATCATCCAGGCAAAATACCATCCCAATAATGCGCTGACAATCAACCCCGGCCAAATTAATAAAGCGATTAATAAGCGAATGAACCAGAGTTCCATGTTATCTCTCTGCCTTTTCTGCTTTTCTAGCAGCAATAATTTCGGCCGCTTTCTTAATCCCTGTAATGATCTCTTGTGGTCGGGGGGACACCCTGGAACAAATACATCGACAGGAATTAATTCTTCCAATGGCGCAGTTACAGTTGGGCTGCCAACAAACACATTTCCTGTGATTGGGCAGGAACCAACTGCCACAACCGCTTTCGGTTCTGGAATTTGAGCATAAATATCCAGGACAGCTTGTTGTGTTCTGCGGGTAACAGGCCCAGACACTAACAATATGTCTGCATGCTTGGGACTTCCCTGGCGGACCGCACCAATTTGTTCTGGATCATATCGAGGGCACAAGCTTGCACCAATTTCAATATCACATCCATTACAAGATCCAGAATTCATACAATAAAACCAGGGTGATTTCTTCCTGGAAATTTGGATAATGCGATCAAACAAAGACATGATGGTTTACTCCTGTTCTCGCATTCTGTTATGGTAATTGCGCAATCCATAAGCCAGGGTAAATCCCTGTCAGGATAACCACAACACTTAATATCACCAATACCCACTGAAATCCCTTTGGTTCATGCTGATCAACCTCTTGCACCGGTTCGCCATACCAGACTTGATGAATAGCGCGAACATAATACAAGAGGGCTAATCCAGTTGCTGTAACCATAGCGATTAATAATGGCACGCCGCCAAATTCCAGGCCGGTCAGGTATAAACGCCAGCGGCCCGAAAATCCCAACAGCGGGGGAATTCCAACCATTCCTAATGCGCCAATAATAAAAGCAAAACCACTGACCGGGAATTTTGCGGCCAAACCTCGATCATTCAAGGTAATTGGGTGATTTAACCCTTTTTCAGCTTGAGCAACAGCACCAAAGAGTAAGACTTTCATCACGGCATGACTGATAGCACCAAGTGCAGCACCAACCATGCCAAGTGGTGTTCCTACAATTACCCCTAACAAAAGGTAGCCTAAATCATCAATTGTGGAAAAGGCCAACATCCTTTTGATGTCATGCTGACCAAGAGCCAATATTGCTCCCCCAATCATCGAAATAATGGCTAATCCAAGCCATATGGTTATGTAATCAACAAATACCCACCCGGATTCCATCCGCAACAGCCAGAGTTCTTCAAAAGCAGCGATAT
>JAJUJY010000033.1 GCA_029265085.1 Chloroflexota bacterium | reverse complement strand
GGAGTTTAAGGAAAGTGGGGAGTGAGCAATGGCGAGTGGCGGGAAGGTGTCTGTTGACTGTTGCAACCTGCCGTCTGATCCTTTTCACCGCAGAGGCGCGGAGATCGCGGAGATTCTTGAATTTGCTGAAAGCTGATCGCTGACGGCGGAAAGCTGACCAAATATGAACTTCTATTTAAGAGAACTGGGAAAGGCTATGGGATTAGTCTGTTTTCTGGCAATAATCTTTTTTGTCTTTTTGGTGTATCTCTTCATTAGGATCAGAAAAGAACCGCAGCAGCAGGATCAAGACTTCGATGATCCGGCTTTTATCGCGATGTTCTTGGATGATTTTTTTCTGGAGGACAAAGAAAAATAATCGATCCGGGCTATAATTATCCAGTGCAAACAATTCGGCATGAATAAGGGGATTTACAATGAAGAAAAGCACAGCTCGTAAGGTAAATTTTCTCATCACCAAAGTGATATTTTATGCGTCTTCCGTACCGTTAGGAATGCTGGTAGCAGTAAAAATAAAAGAAAACGATGGAGAAGGATTATTAATGATTTTTCTGGTAGTGCTAGCGATGAGTCTTGCGGAGATGATAGAAAAATACGCAAGTGAGCTTGAAAAGAAAATCGATGGATGATTACTAATCGGACAGCAGCAGCCAAAGAAATGAAGTTGATACTGTGGATTGCAGACCAGAACAGCTTTGATGAACAATCATGCTGAAATTGGGAACGGCAAAATAAGAAACGAAACCAGCGAGGAATTAAAATCACCCACGAGTTTCGTTTTTTACTTTAATAAACAAATTGTAAGAATTGGTTTACTGAAGGCTTGATATTTCTGAACCTAAAGCGCTTTTTAAAATCGGTTTTGGCTCCTTACCTGCCAGGTAAGCAAACAATCCACCTAGCAGGAAAAGTCCAATGTTTATCACAAATGGCAAATTTTTATTCACAGAAGACAAGATTCCTGCGATCCAGCCCATTGGGGTTGTGAATAATATTACGGCAACGAATAAAATGGATTGAATACGGGCGCGTTCTTTTGGATCTATGGTTACCACAATCATTTGATCAATTAATGGATTTAATGTGGCAAGGCAGCATCCCTCAAGAATTATGCTGATCACCAATAAGGAATAACCATTCATAGGGGATAAGATAAGTAAAAATTGGCTTAATCCGAATCCCAAAAAGCCAATCATCATCGGCATTTTGAAATTTAGATTTTTTAACTGCGGAACAACCAAAAAATAAAATATAAGCATGATGATCGAATGCAATAAAGCAAACGTTGATATTTCATGAACTGGAATTTTGATCTTTTCTGTAACAATCACCGACCAAAACGTGCTGGAAATCATTACACAAATACTCATGACGATCATAATTCCGGCTGTATATAGGGTTTTAGAATTCCGCAAGGTATCCGTTAGAATTTTTCGATATTCGCCCATACCAAAAAACAAACTTTTGCCTTTCATTTCCTCCATTCTTATTCGTCCTTGTCTTGTCTCTTGGGTCATTTTATAGGTAATCCATGCCTTTAGAGTGAAGCAAATTGCTGAAAATAGATACAAAATTCTCATTGTTGGGATTAAAGACACCGACTTAATCATCAACCCAGCAATGGGGGCAAAAAAGGCGGAGAGCAGACCAGCTATATATACCCAGGAGAATAGATCAATCAATTGATCGGGTTCAGTGTCTTCAACGGCGAGACACATCCAAGAATTCTGCGGTATTCTAATGAAGCTGCTAAAGATTGCAGCTCCAAGAAAATACCAAAAATTTTGTGCTGCGGCAGAAATCAAAGCAGGTACTGTGTATGAAAGTAAATCAAAAATAAAAGTGGCTTTCCGGCGGCCGAGTTTATCCGTAATAGCTCCGCTAAATATTGCAAGGATCAATTGGAAACCCCAGCTAACACTAACTGTCAATCCGATTTGCGCTTCAGTTACTCCTAAGGACAGCATAAAAACTGAGACATAAGGAATGTATAAATTGACGGGAATCGCATTAAGAGGTTCTGGATACACACAACCGCGAGCATTTCCTGTGAAATTCAGCAATGAATTTATAAATGGATGCGTCTTCATTTTTAATAACCAAAAGAATTCAATAGTTTTGTGGTAAATGAAAAATTCAATAATCCGTCCATATAGAATAGGGACGAAATCTTACAAGAATTTATCCATTCGTTTTGCGGTCAGATACTGCAAAGTTTAAAATCAGGTATTGTGCATGCGACCAGAGCAGTGGTTTGGCGATTTCACCCCAACGGCGAATCCAGGGCTGGTAATAATTTGGATCATTGAGCGAGGCGGGAACCTGTTCGGGCAGATTGCCTGCGGAATCCGCCTGTGACTCGATCCAGGCGAGCAATTCTTCGGCGCGGCTGGTTTGCCCGCGTAGTGCGTACGCCCAGCCCAACCAGGCTGCCAGCAGAATCCACTCGCCACCGCCGTAATAGGTATCGGTGGGGTAGCGGTGAACTCCACCGCCCTTGACCAGCGAAGACTCGATCCGTTCTAATGTAGCAGTAAAGCGCGGATCATCAAGATCAACCAGTTGATACGGCACGGCCAGGCCGAGCAGGCTGGCATCTACGGTGTAGGAACCGATTTTCTTGACAAAGTAACCATCGTATACAGCCTGCGTATTGATGAAGGTGCGGATTTCAGACAGCACCGCAGTTCGATCGCGGCCATCGATGCGGGAGAGGGCAGCCAGCCCGCCGTAAATTGCCGCCAGGGTGTGCGGGTGCAGGTCGTTGGGGAATTCTTCCCAGCAATCATAGCAGGGCGTGCGCCACAAAGCGGTGAGATAATCTGCCACCAGCCCGGCTGCGAAAAGACAATTTTCCGGCAGTGTTTGGCCACTGAGAAGCTGGTGCTGCTCCAATCCCCACAACCAGGTACCCAGGCCGTCCAACTGAAAGTTAGGCCACAATTCATCCATCGTTGGCACATCTTCACCATCTACAGTGTATCTGGTGTGTAATAAATCGGCAGCGGTTAACGGTTGATTTTGTTTTAATAAATTCAATGAGTTTTGGATCAGACTTTTTCTACGGATAATCGCGTTGGTTACCCAGTGGTGAAATTTATTGGAACTGGAAAATTCTCCACTCAAGTCCATTGCATACGCAATAAACGATCCATCTCGAAACCAACTAAATTGATAATTTGGAAAGTCTGGGCATGCCAGATAAGCACCGCTGTTTGCTTGATTACGTAAAATCACATCAATGCTGTGTTGAATTAAATTGGTTTTAATCATTAAGCTCATATCTCATCCTAAGCCATTGAAGGAGGTAACCAAATTTTGCCTGGTAAATTGGTTGAAGATTCAATTGTCCCATCCGGATTGATTTGTACTTTGACCGGTGCCTGGTCTTTTTCAGTAAACCATTCCAGATTTACAGATTGATGATCGGGATATATCCGAAAAACGAAATCCGGATTTTGCCCGATTGGATCACCGAGTTGTTGGGTCGTACTGAGATGTAGGGGGAGCAGCGAACCACCGCGCACATAAACCGGGATCCGATTGAGTGGAACTTCTACATCGATCGTTTTACCGCCGTCAATTTTCTCACCAGTCCAGAAGTCATACCACAATCCTTTTGGTAGATATACAGCCTGGAATTGTTTTTCCGGTTCAGTAACTGGTGCAATTAGCAAATTGGATCCAAACAGGTATTGGGTTGGGTAGTTCAGGCATTCTGCATCATCGGGATATGTGATGGGTAACGCCCGCATCAGCGGCAAGCTGGATGCAGCTGATTGAATTGCCTCGCTCCAAATATATGGGATAAGGCTCATGCGAAGATTTGCAAAAAATCGATAAATCGGGATAACCTGGTTGTCCCCGGTCCGATCTTGAATATTCCAGGGAGTACGATCACGGTTGGGGATTTGGTGGCCGTTAAATTCTGAGTGATATTGCATGATTGGGCAAAAAGCTGCCATGGCGGTTGCTCGCAAATATAATTCAGCGCCAGGGATTTCGCCGCTAAAACCAGCAATATCCCAACCCCAAAATGGCACACCTGAGATGCCTGCTGACAACCCGGCAAAAATGGATGCACGGTATGCTTCATAAGTTGAGAACTCGTCACCAGCCCAGTGACAGGGATATTTTTGCGCTCCAATATATCCAGACCGACTAAACAAAGCTCCCTGCCCATTGTTGTACTGGTTAACGAGTTGGTAATATGCCTTCAGATATAAAACAGGGTAGAGATTCCAGATTTCATCGCTTTTCCGTCCATCGGAAAATACTATGTCGCGTCCCCAGATATGTTCACCACCATCGGTTTTGAAACCATCTACACCAAATTCCTCTACCAGATACCGGCGTTTCTCCATCCACCAGGCTTCTGCCTCTGGATTGGTAAAATCAGGCAGGTAACCTGTCCCGAACCACGGAGAACGAATTTCATATGGTGAGCCATCGGCGTGGCGAGCAACATACCCCTTTTCAATCATATATTCACCATCCAGCTTATGCTGTAGGTTTGGGGTTAGTGTCGGCTCAAAGCGTCTTTTATATGCTGGGATTTGCCATAATACCAAACGAATTCCATTTTGATGAAGTTCGTCGATCATCGATTTTGGATCAGGCCATTTACCCCATTCAGGGAAAGTAAAATCTTTGCGTTGGAGTCGTTCATTACCCGGTCGTGGTGTATATTGAGCATCATTCCAAATATAAAAATTGGTTTCATCCGACCACGCCTCAATAACCAGGACAGATGCTGGGATTTGATGTTCAATGGTCTTTTTTAGCTGATCCATGACGATAGATTGATCATTCCATTCATTGCTGCTCATCCAGGGTCCGAATACCCATTTGGGCGGTAAAGCAGGCTTGCCCGTCAAATCTGTAAATTGTTGGATAATTTTGCCTGGAGTCTCTGCACAGAACCACCGTGTTGTATGTTTATTGTCTGGACCAAGTTCAATATAAATTGTTATCAAATCATCAACTTCGGCCGCCAAATCATATACAACTAACCGGTTGGTTTCTTGAAATTGCCCATATCCTAATGATGAAATAAAAAAGGGTAAGGGAAAATAGGTCCGTTTATCTTGTTTTCGATATTGTTCAAAAACCCTTGAGTCTATCCGGTTACCCCTCTGATTTAAAGTATTAAAACGTTCACCAAATCCAAAAAAGGCTTCAGAGTGGGGGCTGAAATACGTTTGACGCATTTCTAATACTTCACCATCTGAACGAATTAATAATTTTGGAGGGATTTGTTCTTGGATCAAAATATTATTGGTTTTCCCTTTAATCTCTATCCCAAACGTGTCGGGGTTGATCGAGACGGAAAGAAAGTCATTTTCCAACTCTAAGTCAATGGAATGAACAGCTGACGGGCATGTTCTTAAAAAGGACCACTCTTGAACAACCTGATCATTTTCTAGATGGAGATCAACTTCAGCAAATACATTGGGGTGAGAGGTGGCAAACGAGCACTTTAATGACTGGCCTCTCATTTCTGCTGATTTTAATTGAACGATTTCGATCCATTCTGGAACTGAATATTGGTAATTTGGTGTAAAAACAATTTGATTTCCCAATCTGGTAAAAAACTGGTACGAAACTTCCTGGTTCGGTTCAGCAGCAGGTAATACTACCTGCCAAATTTGACCTTCTTCGCATGTTCCAATAGCGGTTGCTTGAATTGTTTGGGGCTCATTCTCATTGGATTGGGTGATAATTTGAACCCACACCTCATTGATTTCATTAGATTGAGTGACCGCATTTAATTCAACCTTTTGCCCGGGCTGAGGATCGCGTGGAAATCGCTCATAAGGCAATTGGGAATATGGGTGATGATTTCCATAGGGTTGGTGAAGGATGGTTGGATTATTTGTTAGCATATAAAAATACCTCGTTGATGATTGGGGTAAAATTGTCAACCTGGTAAAACGACTAGCCTTTTAGACCCGTCATTTTGATACTCTGCACAAAATATTTTTGAGCAATAAAGAACAATATGATAATGGGCAGCAAAGTCATGACTGAGCCAGCCATTAATAATGGCCAGTCGGTAGCATTGGGGCTAATTAAGTACGATAAACCAACTTGTAATGTTCGTTTTTCTTCGCTGTTTATCATGATTAATGGCCATAGAAAATCATTCCAGGTTCCCTGAAAAGTCATGACGGCCAGTGTCGCAAGGATTGGGCGGCTAAGCGGCAATAAAATGCGAACGTAAAAGGTAAAAGGATTGCAGCCATCTAATTTGGCTGCATCTTCCAATTCGGAAGGAAAAGAAAGAAAAAATTGGCGCATCAAGAATGTTCCAAATGCACTGGTTAAGCTCGGTAGAATTAAACCCAGGTGGGAATTGACTAAATGCAAATTCCGCATAATGATGAAATTCGGGATCATGGTCACCTGGCCAGGAATCATCATCGTGGCTAGATATAAAACAAACAGGGTATTTTTCCCGGGAAAGCGAATTTTTGCAAAGGCATAACCAGCTAATGAACAGGTGAATAATTGTCCTAAAGTTACAAGGACGGCAATTTTCAAGGTGTTAAATGTGTATTGTCCAAAACGGATTGAGTTTAAGATATTTGCGTAATTTTTCCATTGAATTACATCTGGTATCCAATCAGGAGGCCAGATAAAAACTTGTTCCAGGGTTTTCACAGAGGTGGACAGCATCCAGAGGAATGGTACAACCATGATGAAACCACCAATGGTGAGTAAGGTGTAAGAGATAACTTTTTTTGTAGTATTCTCAATAGCCTTTTTTTGTTTATTTGTAAGTCCCATTGCCATCTCTATTCCTCCCCATAAACCCAGTTACGGCGCGCTTGCCATTGGATTAGTGTAATGACCAAAATTACCAGGAAAAGAACATACGCTAAGGCTGCACCGTAGCCCATTTTTGAATATTTGAAAGCCTGTTCCCAAATGTAATACCCAATAACACTTGTTGAGCGGGCAGGACCTCCCTGGGTCATGTTATATACCAGATCAAACCCTTGGAAAGATCCAATAAATCCAGTGATGGCCGTGAAAAAAATTGCAGGAGTGATGAGCGGCAAAGTGACAAAGCGGAACATTTTCCATTTATTTGCGCCGTCAATTTTTGCTGCATCGTATAATTCTTCTGGAACATCTTGCAGGGCGGCTAAGTAAATAATCATATTCCAGCCCATACTTTTCCAAACAGAAACAATGATGATGGCAGGCATTGCAGTTTTGGGATTACTTAACCAGGCAACTGGATCCAACCCGGTTGCTACTAGTGCTGTATTAATCAAGCCAAAGTTTGAATCGAGCAGCCACATCCAAACCATGCTGACTGCTACCGAGGCTGAAACCACAGGAAGAAAATACGCCGTACGGAATAAAGCCAAGAAACGAATTTTTTGATTGAGGATAACGGCAAAGAATAATGAAAATATCAAATTCAATGGAACGCTTACAGCTGTGTAATACAGCGTATTTAGCATTACTTTAGAAAAAACAGGATCCCGGGTTAATTTCAGATAATTGGCTGCACCAACGAATTCAGGTTTGGCCAGGATGGACCAGTTTGTGAAGCTAATTCCAAGCGCAAATAAAACTGGAAAGAGGGTGAATACTAACAAGCCAAGCATTCCAGGTGCAATGAACAGGTACCCCCATATCGCTTCACGCCATGCTATTTTTGATTTTCTTTTGGCTTTCGGTTCCTGCATTGAATTCGCTTGTGCCAATTCCATTGATGCCTCCATTATTTTATAATTCTGGCCTGGTTGGCAGAATATTTTTACCAACCAGGCCAGGGTAGGGTGAGATAAGGCTTATTCTCCTAAAATTGCATCAACATTTTGGCAAGCGGTATTCATTGCGTCTTCAACCGTCTTGTCGCCAAGCAAAGCAAGTTCTAATTCAGGCCAGATTGCGTCATGAATTTCTTGCCATTTTGGATGGACAGGAGGAAGGTGAGCATATGATGCAGCGTTCATGAAAATATCACCATGTTCAGGTTGCTTTCCTTCCAAGGATTTCAGGAATTCATTTTCTGCAACAACTTTCACAGGAGAAATTTCATAACCAGCGTTTTGGCGAACGCGGCCGCCTTCTTCACCCGCAGCAAATTTTAGATATTCCCAGGCTGCTTCTTTATTTTTGGATTCAGAGGTAATTGCCAGTGCATTTCCAAACAAGAAGGTTGCCTGATTTCCCATAGCGGGCATATCAGCAATATCCCATTTGAATGTGGTGATTCCCTGGAAAGGAGCGATGCCCCAGGGACCTACCGGGAACATGGCCAACCGGCCAGCCATAAACATATCCCAATCGGATTGTGTTTTTAAATCACCGCGGGTGGGGGAAATTTTTTCAACCAGGGCTAAATCGACCATTTTTTGCATTGCTTCAATTGCAGCCGGTTCAGTGAGTGCACAAGCTGTTTTATCCGCATTGAAAACATCCGCGCCGTTCATGTATAAATACACAGGCCACCAGGCATAGGCATAGCCGTACTGGTCGATAATGCCGTCGCTATTGGTATCTAATGTTAATTGTTTACCAACCTCAAGCAGTTTTGCCCAATCCCAGGTTGCATCGGGATATGCAAGTCCGGCTTTGTCAAACATATCTTTGTTGTAGAACATTACAACGGTTGAGAAGGAAGCGGGTAAACCATATTGCTTGCCTTCAAAATTGCTCATGCCCAGAGTTGACTCGTAATATTTGCTCAGATCAAAGTTTTCTTTGGCGACATACGGCGCAAGGTCTTCCAGGGCACCCAGGCTAGCGAATGCAGCCACGTTTTCAATGTTTAATGACACAACATCCGGGGCTTCACCACCAGCGATTAATGTCTTGAGTTTTGTGAAATAATCTGAAAACGGAACGCTTTCGATTTCAACTTTAATCTCAGGATGTGCCTTCATGAACTCATCGACAATAGAGGGTTCGACTTCTGAAGTGTCATAGGCCAAGAAGGTCATTACCTTAATCGTCACAGGCTCTACAGGTGCAGGGGCGTCTGTTGGTGCTTCAGCAACCGGTGCTTCAGTGGGAGCTGCTTCTGGTTGAGCTTCTTGAACAGGTGCAGGTGTTTCGGTGGGGGTGCAGGCGGCTAGCACCATGCTGAGGGCGATAAGCGCACTCAGGACGACAAACAACAACGAACTCTTTTTCATGACATTCTCCTCAAAAGGATGTTTAGGGGATTGAAACCGATGGGTTTGACCGTTGCGTTGGAGGTCGCGCGGTCAGGTTGACATAAGGTAGGTTGTGCGGTTAGATGGGATACTGTTTAAGATTAAGCAAGGCCTCCTCGATCCTTTGTTTGATGAATGAACAAACCGGAGGGAAAATTTTTAACCGGCCTGGAATATACCGGCTGCCTCCTGGTGGACGGGGTTCTCAAATAGCTGGCGTAAAACCAGGCTGGCGGCTCCGCGCGCCCAGGCATCGTCGCCCCAAGGCTCGATGCGAATCTGGCAGTCGCGCAGCAGATCGGGCATGGCGTATTTTTGGATCGCTGCCAGCATTGGGTCAAAAAATGCGGCGCCCATACGGACCCCTTCGCCGCCAATGATGATGAGCCTGGGGTTAAACAGGTTGACCAGGTTAGCTACGGAGCAGCCTAATAAATCTCCACCCTGGGATAATACCTGGTGCGCGTCTGGATTTCCACTTTCCACCATGCGCAGCAAATCATCAATTTTCTCGGCAGGAAGTCCGGCAGATTTTGCAGAGCGGACCAATCCAGGGTCGCTGACGTAGGTTTCCAGGCAGCCGTGTTTGCCGCAGCCGCAGAGCGGGCCTTCAGGGTCAATCAGCGTGTGGCCAAATTCACCCGCGCCGCCGCCGGTTCCGCGGTAAAAGCGGCCGTTGGTGACGATGCCCAGGCCGATGCCGCGCCCGACTGTAAGCGTGAGAAAATCTTCCACACCTTGCCCGGCACCGAACCACTGCTCGGCCAGCGTCAGGGTGTTCACGTCGTTGTCCAGATACACCGGAACCTGCACATGCGGCTGGAGCAGTTCGCGCAGGGGTAAATCGCGCCAACCAAAGAAGGGAGACTGGCGCAAGACACCCCGCTCAAAGTCAATAATACCTGCCAGGCCAATACCTACGCCAATCAGTTTGGCGCGGGAAATGCCCGCCTGTGAAACCAGGCTTTCCACCAGCCGGGCAAGGGTGTTTACTGCTGTGCTGGCGGATTTGTCTGCCAGGGGGAGTGCATCTTTGACAATGACGGTGGCTTCCAGGTCGGTCAGCGCGCCAAGTGCGTGATCTTCCATCAGTTTGATGCCGATCACATAACCGCCTTTGGGGTTAATGGCCAGCAAAATGGGGGGGCGGCCGCCGCGTGAATCGCCGGGGGCTTTTTCGAAGACCAGCCCGGATTCGATCAATTCCGAGGTGATGCCAGTAACGGTGGCCGGAGAAAGGCCGGTGGCACGGGCGACTTGCGCCCGGTCAATTGGACCGTAGGTTTTGATATTATTTAATATAATCGAGCGGTTGATCGCGCGAATGAGGTCTCGGTTTCCAAGGGGTGAGGGTAGGGTCATTACTTTATTCCGTGAATGAAGAAAGTATGTCCTTATTATAGCCCGATGAATGAGAATGTCAAGAGGTTTTAAAAAATGGGAATTAAAAAGAAATTTGCAGGGTGCAGTTTTCAGGCTCCGCAACCTGCTGCCTGCCGCTGATGGCTGTTAGCTGCTGCGGTGGTTAAGAAATTGCAGCAATTGTGGTCTGCACCAGGGGGGTAAGGCGTTTGCGGATATCCTGCCAGTCGTACTCCTGGACCGGGAATATGCTGGCTGAGTCATTGGAGACTCTGGCGATGGGTAAGCAAACGCCGAGCGGTTCGCCTTCCGCCGGTGATATGAGCTTCATTTCTATCGGCCAGTCGAGTGCATTTGCAATGGAATGAATAACGACTCCGCGGTAACCCTCACTGATGTCGGCTGTGCCCCCGCCGTGGGCAATAATGCCGACCGGGTGCTGGTAAAGGGGAGAGCGGTAATCGGGTTGATTGAAGCGCGGTAAAAAGGTGATCTGCTCCATCTTTTCCAGGAGCATGCAAAGTTTGGCTGGAATAGGGGCATAATGGGCTGCCACCACAAACATTCCGTCAGCGCGGAGAATGCGTTCGTGCAGTGTATTAAATACCTGATCGTGGGCGCAGTGATGATTAGAATAACATCCGCCGCAGCCGTTGCAGGGCTGCAACTCTTGATCAACCAGGGTAATTATGTCGCAGGTCAGGTCTTCTTGCGGGAAAATTTCGTATAGCATTCGCTCAATCAGCTTGCAAATCTTGTACGATGTGCTTTGGGTGCCAGCGTGGCGAATATTTGAGGCTGAGATGCAGACGATGTGGGGCATAATGATTTTCATCCTCGTGAAAGAATTAAAAACCAGCGGCCAGTACATTCACCAGCCGCTGGTAACTAACCACTAATTACTAACGACGAACCACTATTCTTACTCATTCCGCCAGCAGGCGGCAAAGTGACCTTTGGTAACCTCGCGGTATTTCGGTTCTTCGCGGCTGCATTGTTCCATCGCCAGCGGGCAGCGCGGGTGGAACCGGCAGCCGGTGGGTGGGTTGAGCAGTGAGGGTACGTCACCTTTCAGGACGATGCGTTGCTTCTTAATCTTCGGGTCCGGGATGGGAATCGCTGAGAGCAGGGCCTGGGTATAGGGGTGCAGCGGGTTGCGGAAGAGGTCTTCTCGCGGAGAGAGTTCCACAATCTTTCCCAGGTACATCACGGCCACCCGGTCGGAGATGTGCTCGACCACGCTCAGGTTGTGTGCGATGAAGAGATAGGTCAGGCCAAATTCAGCCTGCAAATCTTTGAGGATATTGAGCACCTGAGACTGGATGGAAACATCCAGCGCGGAGACCGGTTCGTCGCAGATGATGAAGCGCGGGCGTAAAGCCAGGGCGCGGGCAATGCCAATGCGCTGGCGCTGGCCGCCAGAAAACTCGTGCGGGTAGCGGCGGGCATGGTAATCTTCCAGACCAACTTTGCGCAGGGTATCAATCATGCGGTCAAATTGTTCTTTACGGTTCCCCAGGCGGTGAATTCTTAACCCTTCCATGATGGATTCGCCAATCGGCATACGCGGATCCAGTGAAGAATACGGGTCCTGGAAGATGATCTGCATATTGCGGCGAATATCTTTCAGCGCGCCTCCGCGAAGGTTGAAGACGTTGGTACCTTCATAATACACTTCTCCACCCGTTGGTTCGATCAGGCGCAGCATGGTGCGGCCGACGGTGGTTTTACCGCAGCCGGATTCACCGACCAGGCCAAGGGTTTCGCCCTCTAATACATTAAAATTCACATCATCAACGGCCTTACCAAAGACCTTGGCCTTTTTTAAGAAGCCGCCGCCTACGGGATAATATTTTTTTAAATGATCTACTTTAACCAGTTCCAGCGGTTCGGCTTTTTCAATTAAATTATTCAGCATGGCTTACCTCCGCTTTATCCTGAGCGGCTTTTTCCTGGTTGTATAACCAACAGCGCACGATGTGTCCGTTGCCGCAGTCTTGCAGTTCCGGCATCTGGGATGCACAGATTTCGAGTTGATTTTCAACCCGCGCGCGGCAGCGCGGAGCAAACCGGCAGCCGGACGGCAGGTTAATCAGGTTGGGCACAGAGCCAGGAATCACATCCAGGCGTTCTTTCACCTGTCCAAGAACCGGAATGGAGCCCATCAAGCCCAGGGTGTAGGGATGTTTGGGATTCTCAAATAATTCGTTAATTTCTGCCATCTCAACGATTTGACCAGCATACATGACAGCCACCCGGTCAGCCATCTCAGCAATCAGACCCAGGTCGTGGGTGATCAGGATGACGGTGGTGCCCATTTTCTGGCGCAGTTCCAGAATGAGATCGGCGATTTGTGCCTGAATAGTCACATCCAGGGCTGTGGTGGGTTCATCAGCAATCAGCAAAGTCGGATTGAGTGCCAGCGCCATTGCGATCATGACGCGCTGCGCCTGGCCACCCGACATTTCATGCGGGAAGTTGTGCGCTTTGCGTTCCGGATCGGGGATGCCCACCAGATGTAATAATTCCACAGCCCGTTCCCAGGCTTGAGATTTATTCATGCCCTGGTGTATTTGCAGCACTTCTGCGATCTGATCCCCGACTTTGTAAACCGGGTTCAAACTGGATTGGGGCTGCTGGAAGATCATCGAGAGGCGGTTACCGCGCATCTCGACCATTTCTTTTTCGCTCATTTTCAACAGGCTGCGGCCTTCGAAAACGATATCACCCTCAACAATTTTTCCGGGAACGCCAACCAGGCGCATGATGGATAGGGAAGTAACCGATTTACCGCAGCCGGATTCGCCGACCAGGCCCAAAATTTCTCCCTGGTATAGTTCGAAATCCACGCCATCCACGGCTCTTACCACACCATCTTCCGTATAAAAGTGGGTTTTTAACCCACACACTTTCAAAATAGGTTCAGAAGATTTCTTTTCCATACTACCTCTATTCCTACATCTTCAACCGTGGATCCAGGGCATCTCGCAGGCCGTCACCAATATAGTTGAAGGCCAGAGAGCACAAGAAGATCGGTAAGCCGGGGATGAGCGGGAGCCAGGGCTTATCCAGCATATAATCTTGCGTGGCTGCCAGCATGTTCCCCCAGGTTGGGATCGGTTCTTGAATACCAAAACCAAGGAAGGATAGTGCCGCTTCGGCAACAATAAAGCCGCCCATATTCAAGGATGCATCCACAATGATCGGTGCCATTGAGTTGGGGATCATGTGATTGAAAATGATGGACAGGTTGCTGGCACCCAGCGAGCGGGAGGCCTCAACAAAGGTCTGGTTACGCAAGGAGAGCACCATACCGCGCATCAATTGTGCGGAAGTCAGCCAGCCAAGGCCAGCCAGGATCAGGATGATCAAGATCGCCTGGCGTGATTCGCGCGGTGTGACCAACAACAGGTCCGCCATAAAATTCAGCAGCCATTTTGGAATCGGGATTGCCTCCGGGTTTTTCAACAACATGGCCGAGATAATCAGCAGGAGCGGCAGGGATGGAACGGTCAGCAAAAACTCCACCACGCGCATCAAAATACTGTCGATGATGCCGCCGTAAAAACCAGAGATTGCCCCAATGGTGATACCGATCAGTTCCGAGATCAGAACGGAGGCAAAGGCGATGACCAAGGAGATGCGCCCGGCATAGACCAGGCGTGAAAACAGGTCACGGCCTAAATTATCGGTTCCCAGGTAGTGCATCCGGCCAGTTTTTTCCTGGATCGAACCCGGAGCCAAGAAATAGTTCCCAACCGTAATTTCTTCCGGCCGGAAGGGGGCCAAGACTTTTGCCAGGAGCACAATCAGGACAATGACCACCATGATACCAACCGCAATCATGGCTAGCTTATGGCGGCGGAAGCGGCGGAAAACGATTTTCCAGGGACTTTCTTCCTTGGGGTAATCAGCTTGTTTCAAATCATTCATAGTTTCACTTATCGATGCCATGACTGCCTCCTATGAAACTCGGATGCGCGGATCAACCAGCATATAGAGCAGGTCGCGCAGTAGGGTTGCAATGACAGTCAAAACTGCCGTGATGAACAGGATGGCCATTGCTACCGGGAAATCCGATTCACCCAGGGCGATGTAGTAGAGACGGCCCATTCCTGGCCAG
Source organism: Chloroflexota bacterium (assembly GCA_029265085.1). Next base: position 16,568 of record JAJUJY010000033.1, on the reverse strand, counting down.
GAAAAGATCGACTCTGTGATGATCGCGCCGGAGAACAGGCCTGGCAGCGAGAACACCACAATGGTCACAAAGGGGATAAGGGCGTTGCGCAAGGCGTGTTTAACGATAACCAAATTTTCCCGCAAACCCTTGGCGCGCGCGGTGCGGACATAGTCCTGGCGCATCACTTCCAACATACTGGCGCGGACAAAGCGGCTCCACCCGGAAACACTGACAATGGTCAAAGTGAAGACGGGTAAGATTAAGTGTAAGATCTTGTCACCTAGCGAATCAGGTTGAATTGTTCCCAAAAGCGGGACCATGTATTCCCGAACGCCTGCGGCAGAGCCAGGCGGCAGGTACGGCAAACCAGCTCCTTTGGGGATGATGGAGAAGAACAGGATCATTAAAATGCCAAAGAAGAAAGTTGGCATGGCGGAGCCGATGAAGGCCAGGGTTGTGAAGAAATAGTCGAACTTGGAATATTGTTTGATGGCAGAGTACACCCCTAAAGGAACGCCGATCAACAAGGAGATCAACGTAGCCAGACCAGCCAGCTCAACAGTCTTTCCCAGCCGGGACATAATCAGTGTTCCAACGGGCTGGTCGCGTAATAATTTCCAAGATTTTCCAAAATCACCCAATAAAATCCCACGGCTGACGGGGCGGCCTTCCAGGTCGCGCAGGTAAACATATTGTTCACAGCCGGTGATTTTGACTTCAAATTTTCCTTGTGCATTACGAATACTTTCTTCGATTGGTTTATAACAACCAATCGGGCTTTGGCCGAAAAATTCGTAATTACCGATGATGATCGAACCACGCGGTTCACCAACCAACCATCGAGTAAAACGGATGGGTAAAGAAAGGTCCAGTTCGTAATAGGCGCGGATGCGAGCCATATCTTCCGCGGTGATGCGGTTGCGGCCTTGCTGCTGCTGGCGCAAACCGGCGGTAGGACCGCCAGGAGCGAGGTTAAGCAGTGCGTAGGTGGCGACCGCTGAAACCAGAATTACGAAAACCATCTGGACCAGACGACGAGCAATGTATCTGAGCATAGCCTCTCCTGGATTTCGAAAGCGGTATCGAAACTAAGATGGATTTTTATTGAATGAGAACGATATAACCGGGAAAACCAACAATGGGCTATATCTGCCCCCATCCATAACTACCGTTATCAATTTGTTGTGTCAGCCGAATTATTTCAACAGCTAATATTTCAATAATTCTACTGAGTGTGAGCCTGATCCAGACTTCTTCAGGGGTCTGCAGGGTGACCCATCAAGAACTCTGATCCAGGGTGCTGTGTGGCGCCCTGCAGCGCCACACAGCGAAAAGTGGAAACCGGATGGCAGTCTTATGGAAGGAACAAATTGGTGTCAATATGTTCCCAGGTGCCGCCGGGCAGGGTATAAATCTTTACTTTACCGTCTTTTTCACCCTGTTGCATGATGTCAGAAATGGTGTTCATGGTGGTCGAGTCGAGCACATCGATCTGGCCAGCCAGTAACTGAGCTTCAGCGTTTTCTGGTGATACGATCGAAATGACGATGTACTTGGTCTTGGGTTCGCCACCGTAGTAGTAGGGGTTGGCTTCGAAGACCATCTTTTCGCCCTTGACCCATTCTTTCAACACGTAGGGGCCAACACCGATCGGGTATTGAGCGATCTCGGGCAGGGTAGCCCATTCAGCTGGGGGAACATCCGCCAGTTTGCGGCCGTCGGAAAGAACGCGGTGAGCCGGGTAAACGTTGCTCAAGCGCGGATCCTGCAGAGCGCGGAAGTATAGCGGGTCCTGAACACCAGGCAGATAGGTCACATTGTAACCAGCGTCATCGGCCTTGAATTCCTGAACGGACTGGCAGGTAGCGTAAGAGGTTGCGCCAGAGGTCGGGTCGCAGTCCACTTTGAAGCGCAGTTCGAAGTCGGCAGCGGTGACGGGGGTACCGTCAGACCAGACCATGTCGTCGCGGAAGTTATAGCGGACTTTGAGCTGCATCATCTTGATGGGGGTGCCGTCAAAGGCAACTTTTTCGCCAGCGGAATTGTAAACTTCCACACCGGCAGCCAGAGCAACGGGGGAACCGTTGATGTCATAGACCATGTCGCCTTCTTTGACTTCGATCTCGGTGTTGGTGGCTAAACCACTGTCCAGGGTGGAGGGTTCCACCTGGGCAATCGGCTGGAAGTCATAACTACCAGTCGAGAAAGCCATGCCATGAACCAAGGTGTCAGCGATCACAGCGGAGTGACCGGATTCAACCAGGTTCCACATAGAAGCGGGTTCCTGGGTGAAGCCCAAAACGATGGTGTCTTTGCCAGGAATTTCCCATTCGGCAATGTTGTAGGTCATGTATTCATCACCCACCAGCGGGTTGAAGCCCTGCAGGTTGGGATTGGCGGCGAAGATCTCCAGGTGATTGTAGATCGGGAGGGAGACCATGTCTTTGGTGAATTCCTGCTGCAGGATGGTGTAGGGTTCTACACGGTCAGCCTGGTTCAGGGTGTTGGTGGCTTTCACCACTGCCTGAGAAGCGGTCTCATTGCACCAGCCCATGGTGTTCTGACCTTCCCAACCGTTCTCGGGGAAGGGGATCTGGTTGCAATCATACAGGGTGCGGCCGGAAGGATCCGCCTGGCCAACCCATGCATAACCAGCCAGTTCATATTCGCGGTGATTCAAACCCGTGGTGTCACCATACAACCAGGCAGAAGGAACATGGTTGAGGGCAATGCGGAAACCGCAGGCAGCCATTTGCTGCTGCCAGACGGGGCCCCAAATCTTGCGGTGGGCAGCTTCCGTCATGACCAATTCCATGGAAAGCATTTCGCCATCCGCATTGGTGCGCATGCCGGTGCCTTCGGGATCAGTCCAGCCAGCTTCTTCCAATAATGCCATACCTTTTTCGGGATCAAAGGGATAGATGGTGATGTTTTCGTCACCAGCATAAGCCCAGTGGTCGCGAGGCATCATGGTGTTCATGACCAGTTTGGAGCGGTCTTCTTCAGCAAGGAAGGGATAGACAGCCTGGATGATTTCCTCTTTGTTGGTGCAGTAGGCCATAGCCTGGCGAACGCGGAGGTCAGAGAGGATGGGGTGCGGAGTGGTGAAAGAGCCAGCAACTTCAGCTTCTTTTTCAACTTCCACAATTTTTTCGACAACTTGCGTTTCAACGACTTTCTTTTCTACCTCAACGGTCTGGACAACCGGTTGGCAGGCGCTGATGATCATCGTCAGGGCGACTAACAACATCAGTACAGCAAACGAACGTTTCATAACAGGCTTCCTTTCAATAAGGTTGGTAGGAAAATACCGGGCGTGTGTGTCCCGGGGCTTGCCGTGGTTGAAAAATCTTTCGTCGGCGTCAATCGATTTTTCGGATTCACCTCCTTCGAGCGATTTATTCGACATCTGGCAACATGAAATACAACTCAAAACCCGTTTTTTTCAGGTTTGAGTCTTACCAGACGGAAGGACTGCATTGACCTTTCCTTTTATTCCCCTCCCACGAAGGGTATTTTGTCTGTGGCGGTTTCGGGGAGGGGAAGGAAGGGACGAACCGTGGGCAGATGCGTCCGTGTCTATGATGATTTTCGTTGATTTGCGAATTGATTGCATCCTGCGGATGTTGAGTTTAAAAACTACCCGCGCGGGGAGTATTTGATCCTGGTCTTAAGTCTAGGTGTCAGACAGCTGCATGATCATTTGGATTGGGTGAAAAATGCACATCCATAGCGTAAGATGGACTCATGCAAGCCGGCCTACGATATCACGGGGTGATATTTGGCAGGAGCAGCGGATGATATGTGTCACTGTTCGCATCATCCTCAGCGAGTACAATTAATCGTGAAATCTGTTGCAAATTATTTGCAACAACAAATGCAAATGATTTGCAGTAAGGAGTGAAATTGATGAGTTCGCCGCTAATTCAACAAGCTATTACTCAACTCCGCCGCGAAGGGGGGCGCATGACGGAACAGCGCCGCCTGATCCTGGAAACTTTGGAATCTCGTTCAGACCATCCTACCGCAGAAGATGTATATGAACAGGTGCGCAAAGATTGCCCGGATATTAATCTTTCCACGGTGTATCGAACCTTGCGCTGGTTGGAAGAGGTTGGGTTGGTCGGTGCGCGTTGGTTTGAAGACGAACCGCGCCAGGAACGTTTTGACCCGGTGACCCATTCCGGTGAGGTGGATCATTATCACTTCCGCTGCCGTTTTTGCAATCATATTATCGAATTTCCGGCACCGCTTTTAGAAAAAATCAAATCAGATTTTGTCACAGACTATGGTGGAAAGGTAGAAAGTGCCACCCTGACCCTTTATGGGATTTGTGAAAATTGCCAGGCAAAGGTAAAGTAATTTCTTATTTTTTGCCGAAGACCTTATTGATTGGAGAGAATCGTTCATTATGGAAAATTGCCACACCGCCCCGCAAGCAGCCAACCCAACCGCCAGCCGGATTGCTCTGGTAGGAAATCCGAATGTTGGTAAATCTGCAATATTTCACCAGTTGACTGGAAAATATGTGATCGTTTCAAATTATCCCGGCACAACGGTTGAGGTTGCTTCGGGGGCAATGCGCGCCGAACCGGATGTGGTTGTTGTGGACACACCGGGAATTGTTGCTTTTCCACCACACAGCGAAGACGAAGCGGTCACAGGCCGGGTATTGCTCGAAGATCATTTGCGCGTTGTGGTGCAGGTTGGCGATGCCAAAAATATCCGCCGGACGCTGCATCTTACGGTGCAGCTGGCTGAAATGGGCCAGCCCCTGGTGCTGGCGTTAAATATGATGGATGAAGCGCGTGCCCGCGGATTAACACTGGATGCGTCAAAGATTGCGGCAGCACTCAATATTCCGGTGGTCGAGACGGTAGCTACCCGTGGAACAGGATTGGATGTGCTGGCCCAAAAGGTGAAGATTGCGGCAAGACCGCGCATTAACCTGGTATATCCGGCAGTCATTGAGAATGCTCTGAACGCGCTCGAACCGCTTTTACCGAATTCACCCGTATCTCCGCGTGCTTTGGGTTTGCTCTGGCTTTCCCGCGATGAAGTCACTCAAAAATGGCTGCTAGAGCGGCTTTCTCCGGCGGAGATGGGTGCTTTAGAGAAGGTGCGCGTTCAGGCAGAGGCGGGTCAGGTTGGCGGGTGTGCAGCGATTATTCAACGCGAACGTGATCTGTTTGTTGAGGCACTTGCCCGTGAGAGCCTGACACAGCGCAGCCAAACCGGACCCAGTCTGGCAATCCGGATTGGGCAATTGACTACCCACCCGGTCTTGGGTTTGCCGATTTTAGCTCTGGTTCTCTATGGAATGTACTGGTTTGTGGGAGTGTTTGGTGCCAGCACATTGGTGGGATTGCTAGAAGAAAACTTGTTTGGCGAAATCATCAATCCCTGGGTGGTTGGCCTGGCGGGAAGAATGATTCCCTGGGCATTTCCACGTGAATTATTGTTTGGTGAGTACGGATTATGGACCATGGGTATAACGTACGCCATTGCGCTGCTGCTGCCGATTGTGGTGACCTTTTTCATCACCTTTGGCGTCCTGGAAGATTCTGGCTATCTGCCGAGACTGGCCGTCTTAACCAACCGGATATTCACCAGGATGGGTCTAAATGGCCAGGCTGTGCTGCCGATGGTGCTGGGTTTGGGTTGCGTGACCATGGCAACCATGACCACCCGCATCATGACCTCGAAGCGCGACCGCATGTTGGTTACACTCCTGTTAGCGCTGGCGGTGCCATGCTCTGCGCAGTTGGGCGTGGTTATGGGAATGTTAGCGGGTGTTTCATTAAGTGCTGCCTTGATATGGGGCGGTTTGCTCCTGCTTGTGCTGTTCCTCGTCGGGTGGCTGGCAGCGAAATTGGCTCCCGGTGAGCGCGCTCCGCTGGTGGTGGAACTGCCCCCGCTGCGTTTTCCGGTGATTTCCAACGTATTAATCAAAACTGCTGCGCGCCTGGAATGGTATATCAAAGAGGCTGTGCCGCTTTTCCTGATCGGTACATTGCTGTTATTTTTGTTGGATTGGTTCCATATGCTGCCAGGGTTAATTAAGGCTTTAGAGCCGCTGGTGGTGAACTGGCTTGGCTTGCCAGGTGAAGCTGCCTCTGCCTTTTTACTTGGTTTGATGCGCCGCGACTTTGCCGCAACCGGTCTCTTTTTGATGCAGTCACACGGACAATTGAATGCCGTTCAGGTGGTTGTCTCTATGGTTACGATCACGCTGTTTGTCCCCTGCATCGCCAGCATGTTCATGATCTTTAAAGAGCGCGGTTGGAAGCAAACCACCGCCATGATCGCCTTTATTTTTCCGTTTGCCATCCTGGTTGGCGGTTTGCTCCAGCGGCTGCTGGTCTGGGTCGGATGGAATGGATAGTAAGATGAATACAATTACCTGTACTTTGTGCGGCACGCAATATGACCCGGCACTTAACCCCAGTTGTGGAAGTTGTCCCTTGCATGCCGGCTGCTCCACCAGCTGCTGCCCTCATTGTGGTGTAAGCAATATTAACCCCTCTGGCTCGCGGTTGGCGCGCTGGATTGAAAATATCCTTCAAGGAGAAAAACAACATGTTTCTGCAACACATTCTACCAATACAGCCCACTCCATCTAAGCTGATGCGCAATCTTTTTGATGTGCCAACCGGCAAAGAAATTAAAATTGTCAGCATGGATCAATTATCCAACTCACAGCGCCTGCATCTCCAGGCTTATGGTTTGCTGCCAGGTAGAAGCATTCGGGTATTAGCCCAATCGCCCGTCACCATCATCCAAATTGAGGAGACTGAACTGGCTTTTGAGCATGAGATAGCCCGGAAAATTGAAATCAGTGCTTAGGCATTAAATCAATCCCATTAATTGACCTGACGGCGAGAAAAATCGCTGCCAGGTCAATTAAATTTCGTGTAACCGAACATTATTCTTCGATTCGAGCAATCATTTCGATCTCTACCCGCGCTCCAAGCGGAAGGGCAGCAACACCAATTGTTGTGCGGGCAGGGTAGGGTTCTTGAAATTGGCGAGCATACACTGCATTCATATCAGAAAAATCGGCCATATTGGTCAAATACACATTGACTTTGATCACATGCTCAAAGCTCAATCCGGCAGCATTCAAAACGCCGGATAAATTTTTAAAACATTGTTCGGTTTGCGCCTGAATATCTCCTTCAACCAGTTTTCCAGTCGCTGGATCGAGGGGCGTTTGGCCGGAGAGTATGACCAGGTCACCGGACCGGACGGCATGAGAGTAAGGACCAACTTTGGCAGCCGTTGGACTGCTGATTTCGATGCGCGGCATTTTTCCTCCAGAATTAAGGCTTCATAATTTTGTATCAATATGATAAGGCACATCAATGATCACGATGTCTTTATACCCACGCAGCAGCCAGCGCAGCCGTACCGCGGTCTGGTTGTGCAGGAAGGAGGCAAAACGGTTGGCGGGAATAAATTCCGGAATCACTACGGTGGTTAACTGGTGTGGAAACTCGATGTTGTTTACCTGCTCGATATATTCCACGATGGGGGTGAGCACATCTCGATAATCATAATCCACCGTCACCAATTCAATCCCCCCGGTTATATTCGGAAAACGATGCCACCGTTCCAGCAAGCGCTCTTTCATGGGTTCCGAGGTAACGATTGCCAATGCGCGCACGTCTTTGGAGAGCCGTTTTGCGTATTGCAATGCCAATAAAGTTGCCCGGTGAACATCTGCAATTGGGACCACTACGACATCTGCGACACCTGTCAACTGATTGGCACTTAATCCCTGGGTGCTGAGTGCCAGGGCAACTTTATCGTAATGGCGGTGGATCGAGAAAAACAGCGCCACCAGGAGGGGAATCATGACCGCCACAATCCAGGCGCCTTCGGAGAATTTTGTGACCAACAGGATGATAAACACAGCTGAAGTGACAACTGCGCCGGCCGCATTTAAAATGCGCTTCCAACGTGCATTCTTTTCATAATGGATTATGGTGACTTTGGTTTCAGCTTCTTCACCGGGTTTCAGTCTCATAATCTTGGTCATCAAACGGAACATCCCGGTTTGCGAGAGACTAAACCCTAACATCACCCCAATGGCATACAAAGGCAGCATGGCAATTTCGTCAGCCTGGAAACCGATAATTAGTATCGAAGCCACAACAGCCAACAAGACAATGCCGGAAGAATAGACAAGGCGGTCACCGCGAACTTGAAGCCAGCGCGGCAAGAAATTATCGCGCGCAAGGAAATAAGAAAGTCGTGGAAAATCCTGGTAGCCTGTGTTTGCAGCGAGGAATAAAATCAATGCAGTAAAAATCTGTACCCAGTAGTATAAAAATCCAGTTCCAGTGACTTCCCGGGTCATTTGCGAGAGAATACTCTCTGCCTCCAACGGCACCAGGCGCATATGGGTGGATAGGTAGGTAATGCCGATAAACAATGTGGTCGCCATGATACCCATCGCAACCATCGTAATCGCCGCATTCCGTGATTCAGGTGGTTTAAATGCCTTTACACCATCGCTGATAGCTTCAATGCCGGTTAATGCCGTGCAGCCGCCAGCAAAAGCGCGCAAGATAATCCATACCAGAGCAAACCCGGCGGGAGAAACCTGCGCAGCAACCAGGTTTGACTCAACCGGCAGTGGAGGGGCACCAAAAATTCCCAGGGTGCGGACCAGCCCGATGACAATTACTACCAGCACACCGGCTACAAATGCATAGGTTGGTACGGCAAAAATTGTGCCGCTTTCACGCACGCCGCGAAGATTGATCCAGGTGATCAATAGGACGGCTGCCAATGCCATCCAAACTCTGTAATCATAGGTTTCCGGAAAGGCTGAAGTAACCGCGCGGACACCGGCAGAGATGGACACCGATACTGTTAATATGTAATCCATCAGCAAAGCAGCCGCAGCCAGCAGAGAAGGCACTGTCCCCAGGTTATCTTTGGCGACCATATACGCACCGCCGCCTTGAGGATAATGCAGGATGGTTTGCACATAACTGAATACCACCAACAGCACCAACCCTGCGACGGCTAATCCGACGGGTAGGGTCATTGCCAATGCGCCGCTGCCCAGAACAATCAGCACGTGCATAATTGCCTCGGTTGCATAGGCATTCGAACTGATTGGGTCGGATGCAAAGACGGCTAAGGCGCGAACTTTGTCTAACCGTTCATGGACATCCATACTGGTGGGGAACGGCTCACCAATAAAAAACCGTTTTAAGTCGGATGGATTCATCAAATCTCCTGGTCGGGGAATGGTTCTGGAGATTGGAGGGTGTCCCGAATATCAGGGGCTTCTCCAATTTTTAAAGCCATAGCTTTACAGCGGGAGATAAAATGACCTGCAAACAATAAAAAATACTACAGATAAATTAGCGGCAAATTCGAGGGATTAAAATTTATACATTGGCTTGATGCTCCCGTCAAGGGAGTTGGGGCGGGCAGCCAGGACGGTGTTCAAAACATGCTTTATAAGGGATGAAATATCGATTTTTCTCTTTCTTGATTTAGGATATTTGGTTTACAATTCAATACGATTTTATCTCAGTGAGGGCAACATGACCAAAAGTACTGTTTATTTCGCTTCTCCCCGCCAGGCGCGGTTGGAGGCTAATGAAACCTTACCGGCAAAATTAGATTTGATACTGGATCAACTTCATTTGCGTGACCGGGTTAAGGGTGAAGTTGTTGTCTTGAAAATGCATGTAGGCAACAATTTGTCGTATTCCACCATCCACCCCGTTTTTGTGCGCAAGGTGGTTCAAGCGATCAAAGATGGCGGCGGCAAACCCTTCGTTGCGGATGTGGAATGGGACGCAGCCGGAGCGGAGATGCGCGGTTATGCCAGCGAAGTGATCGGCTGCCCGGTATACCCGGTAGCCGGACCATCCAATGCGTATTATTACAGTGTCGAGCATCCGTATAAGAACCTGCGTGAATGGAAGCTGGCCGGCATGATTCATGACGCCACGTTTATGGTAAATTTTGCGCATGTCAAGGGGCATCCTTCTTGCAGTTACGGCGGCGCAATTAAAAATTTGGCTCTGGGCTGTGTGGCTGGCCCAACCCGCGGCGCTATGCATGATGTTAATCATTATGATCCCTACTGGTTTGCAGATAAATGCCCGGACGAGGCAACCCGTAAAGCGATTATTGCCTCTTGCCCGCGCGGCGCACTGGTTGAAGATAAACACAATCCAAACGATCTGCACTTACATTACGAAGTGTGCAATCAATGCGGCCGGTGTTTAAAAGTTGCTCCGGAAGGCAGCCTGGAGATTCGCAAAGAAAATTTCTGGGCTTTTCAGGAAGCCTGCGCAATCAGCGCTTCGCTCACTATGAAAACGTTTGAACCCGGTAAGTCAGTGCATTTGAACCTTGCCACTCAAATGACCCCGGTCTGTGATTGTTTTGGTTTTACCAGTATGTCCATTTTGCCTGATGCCGGTCTGCTTGGTTCCGATGATATTGTTGCGTTAGAGCAAGCTACGCTGGACCTGATTGGGCAAAAGCCGTTAATTGAGGAAAACCTGCCCACCTCTATGGAAGTCTGGCAGCGAGAAGGCCATCCCTTAAGTTGGATGCACGGCCCGTATAAGGATCCCTACAAAGTGGTGGAATATGCTGCTGCCTTGGGAATGGGAACGCGTGCGTATGAACTGGTGGATGTGCTGCCGGTGGAAGAAATCGTTCACCCATCGATTGGGTACATCAAAGCCAGTTAATCGAACAATTGCTTTCGATTTGATGATTGTCAAGAAACAAAAGCCCTCTCACCAGGGCTTTTGTTTTTCTGATTTTGTCATTACCTCAATTATTTACGGAAGTGATCAAGCCAGGAGGTTTATTGTTTGGCAATCATTGCTTGATAGATTTCCGACCAGGGAATGACCTTGCGAACCGCACCGGCCTGCGCCATCAGAGACGAATCGTTTTGTTCATAGGCAGTGATGGCGGCCTCAATCAGTTCGTCTTGCAGCGGAATTGCCCCTGCCAGGTAAATTAACATTTGCGCACAAACAATATGATTGTAAACAAATTTGGCATCACGCTTCCAGGTTTTTCGCCCATACGCACCAGGACCGTTATAACCACTTAACCAACCCAGCCAATGTTCTTTTTGTGAACGATACCAGACATCTGGGTCATCATATGGTTCATCTTCTGGTAAACCTTGAATGAAAGTAATAAATTCTTCGATGCTGATTGTTTTCTCATTTGCGTTTTTCTTTGCCATAACGATGTGTCCTTTTCAATGAAGCAGTAAAGGTATTGTCAGGCCGTGAAAAACCGATTCAGGTTCGGTGAACTCCGGTTTTCTGCGACCTGTTTTTACCAGCATAAGGGGACGGTGTGCTGGTATATTCCAGCTTGTGGGGCGGTTCAATGGGAACCAGGACAGACAACTGCTCGTGAATTGTTTTGCCGTCACGAGAGCGAGTGGTGTAATAAAAATCTAACGAATAATCGGCGCGGATTTCACAGCCGGACATTGGAAACCATTCACCGTACGCGTAGCGAACCAGCGCTGAGTATTCATAGGGGTCCAGCATTCGCTGCGGGGTAAACACTGCATAGTGTCCTGGTTCCAGGCTGCGTGAAACCATGCCGGGGGGAGGCTTCGGATCGTTCACTTCAAAACAAGCCAGGTGATATAAACTATCCTGTATGGGATCGTTGACTTCATACGCAATGGAAGTGAAAGGATTGATCCGGCCGGGAATTTCCCCAATACGGGGAGCGAAAGTTTCCTGCCAAAAACGCGGAATGGAAGAAGTGTCGATATTTTCCGCGATGCTGGTTCGTATTTCCATGCCGACCAGGTGCATCCAACCGCGATGGATGATTTCTGCCTGTATGGGGATTTGGAAAGGCTGCCTTTGGCCGCGCTGCTCCAAGAGTTGGGCTGATGCATCGATCCGGTCAAATGTTTCGATCGACGATTTGCGGGTTTTGCGATATTCACCCGGAGTGATGCCGTACAAATTGATAAATGCCCGGGTAAAAACTTCCTGTGATTCGAAGCCGCTGTCCAGTGCAATATCAATGATCCGGCGCGTTGTGAAAACCAACTGGCGGGCGGCATAGGCCAGGCGTTTGTTGCGCACGAACTCTTTCACCGAGAATCCGGTAATGGCCGGAAACACTTTGTAAAAATGCGACAATGAATAACCGGACTGGCTGGCAATCGTTTCCAGATCCAGAACAGTCATTAAATTCTGTTCAATATAATCTACGGAGCGTTGAATGCGGTCGTCGTATTTCATCGGGTTGCTGGATAAATCGGAGATATAGGTCCGATTGTAACCAAGATAAGAAAAAACGTCAAAACCTTATTGGAATCATCCGTTAAGATAAAGACAGAAATTCAGGCGGCCGCAACCATACAAAAAGTTTTATCAAACAGGAGAATGAAAAATGGCACATCGATTTGGTGAGATTACGATTGAAGAACTCCCCGCACAACATGTGATTTCTTGCCGGGTGATCAGCACGGAACCGGAAGATGATTCGATTCGCGCGGTGCAAAACTGGCTGGTTCAACACGGTTTGCCGGTGGAAGGCCGGAGAAGTTTTGGCTTTGACAGTCCGGTCAGTCCGGCGGAAGCAGCTGCCGGTATGCGAGGATATGAAATCGGCTACGTAGTTCCGGAAGACGTAAAAGCGGATGACGGTGTTCAGAACCGCATCTACGGCGGGAGTACTTGTGCGGTGATGCGGGTGTACAACGCCTTTGAGGCTCCGTTCGAATCTATTCCAGGCGGTTGGCAGCATTTGATGGGATGGCTGCATAACCATCCGGAATGGCAGCCTGCCTGCACTCTGTGCTACGAAGAACTGGTCAACGGAGAAAATGGGCACGATTTAATCCTGTACGAACCGGTCAAACCTAGGAAATAGGTTTTCGACTGCGGTGATGTTCCGGGTGGGACATATCCCACCCGGAGGTTTTATACTAGAAGAGAATAACAATTTTGGAGGGTGTCGTTGACTGCTGTGGAACATGATCCATTTCATTGGGCAAAGCGAGTTCGCCGCGCTGATATCCGCCGGCTGTATGAATCGGATGCGCGTGGTTTATTGGATGAAGACTTGTTGGAGAAACTCAGTTTTCAAATCTATGAGCGGATCAGCGATATGGTTGAGATTCTGCAAGCTCAAACCACCGGCGTTGTGAAGTGCCGTTCGTGTGGTTGGGTTCTGACGGACCGATTTCGGATGGGAGCAGATCACAAGAGCCGTTCATTGCGCTGCAGCCAATGTGGTTGGTTGGTTACTTGTGGAGAATATTTTGATAGTTATAACGGGAAACGATTGCTGCCTGGCTCGGTTCCGGAAGTGTTTCTTGGATTTCTCACTCGCTGGCCAACAGCCCGGTCAGTCCAAGAAAAAATGATTTTATTGGATTGGTTGATCCATGAATTTCACACCTGCCAGGGTATTCCCGGCCGGCCGGTTGCTGAAAATGTGATTCAAGGAACAGCAGAGCAGGTAAGTGATTTGATCCTTGAATTGGCTTATGGGCAGTTGAGTACACCCGGATTGTGCAGCACAGAAGAATGGACTGCGACCTTTGATCACCCGGTTAGAAAATTTCGCCGCTGCCATTCTCGGGCGGATCTTCACCGGATCGGAAAAGAATTGGGTATTACCGGCTGTCAAAACATTCCTGATGATGTATTGGTGAACCAAATTCTTGAACTTGCGCCGGAATTAGCAGGTTCATAATTTATTTTCACCTATAATCAAGATATCAAATTAAATTCTCTGGGAGGTAAGCATGGAAAAGCGTTTTGGTATCTTGCGGTTTATTGGCACAGTCTATAAAATTTTTGGAGTTATCCTGGCTGTGATTACAGTCCTGGCTGTGCTGGGCGTATGCCTGACCAGTATCCTCGGTGGTGCCGCATTTGAAGAGCTGATGTATCAGATGGATATGGGCGGGATGGGCTGGCTTGGCGGTGCTTTGGGTGGAATTGTTGCCAGTATTGCGATTCTGCTTGGCCTGGGCTCTGCAGCGATTACCCAGTATGCCATTGGTGAGGCGATTTTCCTCTTCCTTTCCATGGAAGAAAATACACGCAAGACGGCCATGCTCTTGCAGCAGCGGAGTGCTGAATAGTTCGAATCCGGGCGGATTGTGACTTTGTTCACAAATAAAGCGGACTTTTAGCCCTAATATTCTGACAGTTTGAGTCCTATAATGAAATTGAGGAGCAGGGCAGGGGGCGGTAGATCACCAAACGTACCTGTCTTGCGCTTCAAAAATCAAAATTAATGGTTATTTATAGGAGTATCAAAATGTCAATGGTGACCTTTAAAGCAACATCAAAGCTGGTCAAGGGGTTAGCGGTTGAAAGTGAAGTTCGCGGGTTTAAAATCCGCATGGATGAGCCCCAGGAGTTGGGCGGTACCGATACCGGAATGAATCCGGTTGAAGCGGTATTAAGTGCATTAGGTTCTTGCCAGGTGATTGTTGCCTCTGCTTTTGCGCGAGCCCGCCATATCGACCTGCAGGATTTTTGGGTGGAACTGGAAGGCGACCTGGACACAGACGGCTTTTTGCTGGGCAAGCCGGGGGTGCGGAACGGTTTCCAGGAAATTCGATTTACCATGCACATTAAAACGGATTCCGATCCGGAAAAAGTGGCTGAATTTCAGAAATTTATCGAGAGCCGCTGCCCGGTAGGTGATACGCTGGCCGTGGGAACTACATTACTGCCTACGCGGATTGTGATTGAAAATAGCGAAGCAGTTCCGGCATAATATTGACGGATTAAAATAATTTGGGCAGCCGGATGGCTGCCCATGTTTATTTAATTCCGATGATGTTTTTCTTCTTAAAGCTTATTCCACCAATCGATCAACTGAGCAAAATTGAGCACATGCGCATCCGCCTGGACGGTGAATAGGCCAGAGCCAAAGGCGCAGGTGCGCAGACCAGCCCCCTGAGCGGACTGCAAATCCAGATCGCGGTCGCCAATGCCGAGCGTCTCGCCAGGAATTAATCCCAGGCGTTCCACAGCGGCCTGGAAGGCATCCGGAGCGGGCTTGCGCGGAAAGCCGTCATCGGCAGTGACCCAGCCTGCAAAATATCCACGCAGGTGGTGGATATCCAGCAGCCCCAGGGTAGTGGACAGCTCGCGGTGGGTGACAATTCCATTCTTGCCGCCGCGCGCCAGCGGCAGTTTCAGTGCCTCTTCGACACCGGGAAACGGCCGCTGCTGCGAGAGGTCGAGTGCACGGTAAGCCTCCGTGAAGCGGGCGCGTACAGCATCCACATCGAGCTGGTGGGTCTGTGCTACGGTGGTGTAGCAATGCCGGAAAGAGACCAGTGCCAGCGCAGTGATCTGCTGGATAGGCAGGATTACACCAAACGTACGAAAGGCCGCATCAAAAGCCGAACTGATGGCCGGGTAGCTGTCAAAGATGGTTCCGTCAAGGTCCCAAAGAATGTTTTTTAGCATAGCTTTTAAATCAAATATACGCAGGAAAAATTATTGTCATAAGTATACCAGCCAGTGGACAGGGAATACAGTGATTCTCAAATTTTAAGAGAATGCTATAATTCTTAATATTAAGGGGGTTTGTCTGGTGAATCAACCGTTTATAAAAACATTTCCTCATACGTACCAATCATTTTCATTTCTTTCTGGGAGGCTGCTCGATGAAAGGTTATGACCAATTTTTCGAAACACCAGGTGAAATTAATGAAAGGCACTGCCTTATCTGTGGGACAATCTGCCTGGTAAAGCGGAATCAATCAGGTCCAACCAGTTTTGCTGGTGCAATGGCAAAAATACAAAAGCTCCATGATTATTTTTACTGCCCCCATATCGAACAAGAATGGCATAAACGGGCGGAAGAATTGCTTGACGCCATCGAGGAAATGCCGAGCAAACGGGTTGCAGATTTAATGCGTTTGGATTTGCAAGACCTGATCCGTGAAAATTTGTCAGGCAGTAAGTCGGCGTAGGCACAATATCTTCTCTTCTGTATCTGAACGAAATTACCTTTTTGAGGAATTGTATGTTGGATCAAAGGGTTCTATAATCTTTATCAGGGGCCTTTAAATGTACAAAAATAAATCCAGAATTGTTGTTAAGCATTCTTAAATTCTCGGAACAAAAGGAGAGAACAAGATGAAAGAAGCAAAAGCTGCACTGGACAAAAAGTTTGCTGGCCTCAGAAGATTCAATCTTATCATGGGGTTTCTCCACCTGATTCAAGGCGTTTTCATGATCCTGGTGAGTAATGATACAACCTATCCAATCTACACCAATTACCTCAACTTCGATACAACCACCTTTTCTCTATCTCCCAATTCACAACTATTATATGAGCTGCCTTTTGGGCCAGCCGTGGCTATGTTCTTGCTGATCTCAGCGGTGGCGCATTTCTATCTATCCACCATTGGTTATGGGCGCTATGTAGAAAACCTGAAGAAAGGCATGAACCCCGTCCGGTTTTATGAATATGCGCTCAGTTCATCGCTGATGATCGTGTTAATTGGGATGCTGATCGGGCTCTGGGATTTAGGCGCTATTATCCTGATCTTCACACTCAATGGCACCATG
>JAJUJY010000008.1 GCA_029265085.1 Chloroflexota bacterium | reverse complement strand
GGTTTAGTGGTTTATTGTTTACATTGTCTGGTGCAGCAATTGAAAATTATTTTACGTTATCTAAGCCAGAAGCTTTACAAATCATTTTATTTATTTTAATTTTAATATTTGTGTTATTTTATATTAGGTCACAATCAAAGATACGATGGGCGTATTTCATATTTAATTTATTCTTATTTGCGCTGGCTATTTTTCTAAAAGAAACTTCGATCATCTTAGTTGTTGGTATTGCAATATTGTATATTGGAATGCTAAAACAAAAAGTAACTTACAAACATAGTCTTAAGAATATCATTTATTTGTTGATTGGATTCATTTTCATTGGACTCGTTTTTTTCTTAGTGAGAGATATTAATATTTCGCGGTCAATTTCAGATGGTGATTACACAAGTAATTACCAGTTAAACCCACTTTATTTTTTGGCATCCGGTATCCGATGGTTTGACTGGCTGGTAAAGGGTTATGGTTTTTTGATTCCGTTATTGTTGTTTGTATATTTCAAACGACAGAGTATCAAGCAATCTCCTTATCAAAATTTGTGGATTGGTGCTTTTGTTTGGATGCTGCTCTGGTTGGGTATCTATCTTCCCTGGATTTACACTTCGGAATATTACTTGCTGCCATTTTCCTTAGGCGCATCCGTTTTTGGGGCGATCTTAATTTGGACGGTTTATCAAAAATGGAAAAACAGCGGCCGGCAGGAAAAAATCTTTGCTGGCGTATCGATCGGCCTCTGTGCTGCACTGGGGTTATTGACGGTTCTCACAAATATTTCGAATGGGTTGGTTCAATTAACGGCTGACCGGGTAAATGGACAAATGGTTGCATACTTAGCCAATGAGTATAAAGACAGTCCAGTGGTTTATGTTGATTATCCCGAAGCGCACGAATATATTGAGGAAATCAATTTACACCTCCAGGAAATATGGAAACAAAAGTCATTAATCGTCAAACCGTTGGCTGAATTGCCGGAAAATCCATCGGAACCATTTTATGTTTTAAGTAACCGATTAGAAAATTCGATCCCATTATCCGTTCGTTTAGGAATTTATGAAGCAGAGACAAGTCAGCGAGAACAAATATTAAAGGAAACTTACCGGGAAAACCTGGATGTTGTAACTCACATACAACAACAAACATCATTATTTTATTTTGATTTGATCCGTGTTTTTTGTGGAAAATACCAATCCTTGTTTTGCCAGTCCGCCAATCCCCAGGTTGGATTTCGCAGCTTTAAAATGAGTTGGCTGTTGTATAAAATCACCCCTCCCTGAAAATTTTAGGTAGGCTCAATTTGCATCTTTCTGCCACTCATGTTAAACTTACTTGTTATGCAATTCCTGGGGTGGCTGGCAACAATCTTATTAAGCGGGTGGTTTCTGATTCAACCGCCAATTCAAGCTGCAAACCCGCCGATTATCCTCACGCCACTGGAAGGAGAAGCCTTACGCGGGGTCGTGATGATTATGGGGGATCTACCGGCTGACCAATACCGTTCGTTTGAGGTGTTCTTTACCTATATGAATGACACAACCTCAACGTGGTTTCTGGTTGGACAGGGTACTCAGGCAGGCGAATCTGGCCTTTTAGCAAGTTGGGATACAACTACCATCACAGATGGAGATTATCAAATCTTACTTCGGGCTGTAGCTGTGGATGGAACTACGAAAGAAGCGCTGGTGAAAGATTTGCGTGTGCGAAATTACACACCGATTGAAACACTTTCTGGTGTGGTCAATCAAACGAGCCTTGCTCCCTTGCCAACAATCACCATGCAGCCAGCTGCAACGGAAACACGCCAAACGGTAACGCCTCTTCCACCCAACCCGGCTGTGATCAGGCAATCTGATTTGGCCTATTGGATTATTCAAGGGATTGCATTTACTTTTTTGGTATTTGTGTTCATCGGTGTGTATCGCATCTTAAGACAAATTACGCACCGGCATTAAATCTTTTTTTTTTGACAGGGTAGCGAATGTTTACGCGTGGAAAAGAACAATCTGATAGCTCTGTGCCCACTTATTTAATTGTGGGATTAGGAAATCCAGGCCGGGAGTACGCAAAGACCCGGCATAATATTGGTTTTATCTTGGTCGATGTACTTGCCGAAGCCTTTGGTATTCGCATGATGCGGGTCCAATCCAAAGCGATTACCGGCAGCGGCATGGTTGAAGGCTGTAAAGTGATTTTAGCAAAACCGCAGACGTATATGAATTTATCCGGTGAATCGGTTTCTGCGTTAATGCGTTTTTATAAAGTTCCTTTAGAAAATTTAATCGTTTTGCATGACGATTTAGATTTGCCATTTGCAACGATCCGTTTGCGTCCAGGGGGCGGGTCTGCAGGGCAGAAAGGGATTGCTTCAATTATCGAGCGTTTGGGAACCCAAACTTTTGCCCGGTTTCGCTTTGGAATTGGCCGGCCGCCAGGGCAAATGGACCCCGCAGCATATGTTTTGCAGGATTTCTCGAAGGTGGAGCAGGCAGAACTAAAATTTATTTCCGATCGTGTTGTGCAGGCCATAAAAGTCTTTATGACCAGTGGATTGGATGCGGCAATGAATCAATTTAATGGGTCAAATGGAGCTTAGCTCGAAGGATTAGGGCTGTGTTAGCGAATCTTCAAGGTGTATCCTCATATCAAAGCCTGTTAGCTGATATCCGTGAAGGCGTAAAACTTCCCGGATTAGGATTAATGCGCTCAGCCAGATTGCCTTTATTGTCTGCCTTGCATCAGGATCTTGCTGTGCCGATTTTATTAATTACAGACCGGACAGATCGGGCTTTGACTTTGTTGGATGAATTGGGTTTTTGGGTTAAGGATGCAGCCCGGCAATATTTCCCGGAGCCCAATCCCTTGTTTTATGAACAGGCTGCCTGGGGAACCGTTACACGCCGTGACAGGCTGCAGGCATTAACATCCCTGGCTTTGTACCATTTTCCCTTTTTCCCTAAACCTTCCCGCGTACCCATTCTGGTTGCCCCTGTGCGGGCGGTGATGACCCGCACTTTGCCGCGCCGAGATTTTATCAAAGCCAGCCGCCTGGTTAAGGTTGGTCAGCAGATTCCACCAGAAACCCTGCAGCGTGCCTGGGTGGATATTGGCTATGAACCAGCTGATATTGTTGTTCAGCCGGGACAATTTTCCCACCGCGGCGGATTGCTGGATATTTGGCCGCCAGCAGAGTCTTACCCTGTCCGTTTAGATTTCTTTGGTGATGAGGTTGATACACTGCGGCAGTTTGATCCGGCCTCGCAGCGAACCATCTCCAGGCTGGAGCAGGTCATGATTACCCCCGCCAGGGAGGTTCTGCCTGGAAAAGCAGTCGGATTAAATCTCGAAGCGGCAGACATTGACGAATTTTATATTTCTCAGGTTCATCCAGCACAGGCCAGTATTTTGGATTACCTGCCGCAAAAATCATTGGTGCTGGTGGATGATATGGGGTATCTGCAAAGTGTTGCCAATGAAATTGAAGAGCAGGCAGTCAAGCTGCGCAATGAAAGTATTGCCGAAGGAACCCTGGATGAACAATTCCCTATTCCATACCTGACCTGGTCAGAAGTGCAGGATTCTCTGACTGGGCATACCTGGGTGGAATTGGGGCATTCCCTGGCTGAGGTTCCGGTAGAACTGGCTGAGCATTTTCATTCAGGACCGCGTTTTGGGGGGCGGTTGAAAGCGGTGATGGAATTTGTCTCCGGTATGTGTGAAAAGAAAGACAGGGTGCTGGTTGTTTCACGACAAATTTCCCGGTTGAAGGAATTGTGGGATGAACAGCAGCGAGAAGACTGCCGTGAATTGATTCCGGAGTTTCAAAGCGGCACATTAAGTGAAGGCTGGTCGCTTTCCCTGGATAACGGAACACAATTTCATTTATTAACCGATAGTGAAATTTTCGGTTGGGAGCGTCCTCAACCGCGCCAGCGCCAGCGGCCTATTGCAGAAGCCCCAGAAGCCATCTATGCCGATCTGCGCCCGGGAGATTGGGTTGTTCATGTAGATTATGGAATTGGTCGTTTTAGTGGACTGGTTCAGCGCACATTAGATGGTGTGGAACGAGAGTTTTTATGTGTGGAATATTATGCGGGCGACCAATTATTTGTTCCTGTTCATCAAGCCGACCGGTTAAGTCGTTATATTGGTCCCAGCGGAGAAGACCCTACGCCAACCCGGTTGGGGTCGCAGGAATGGTCACAGGCGAAACAAAAAGTTCGCGAGGCAGTTCTTGAAATTGCTCAGGAATTGTTGGAATTGTATGCCAAACGGCAAGTGGCAAAAGGATTTTCTTTCGCCCAGGATACGACCTGGCAGCAGGATTTAGAGGCCAGTTTTCCCTATGTGGAAACAGATGATCAACTGAAGGCTATTGGCCAGGTCAAACAAGATATGGAAAAAGAACGGCCGATGGATCGTCTCTTATGCGGCGATGTAGGATACGGGAAAACGGAGGTTGCGTTACGAGCGGCTTTTAAAGCGGTGATGGATGGCAAACAGGTGGCGATATTGGTCCCCACCACCGTCCTGGCGCAGCAGCATTATGAAACCTTCCGCCAACGGTTGGCTGCTTTCCCGGTGAAAGTCGAAATGCTTTCACGCTTCCGCACGCCAAAGGAGCAGGAAGAAATTTTGGTGCGGCTCATCCTGGGTGAGGTGGATATTTTAATCGGCACACACCGGTTGATCCAGCCCGATGTGGTATTTAAAGATTTAGGGCTGCTGATTATTGATGAAGAACAGCGTTTTGGTGTGACCCACAAGGAGCATTTCAAGAAGTTGCGCACGGAAATCGATGTGTTGACTTTGACCGCGACACCCATTCCGCGCACGTTGTATATGGCTTTGACTGGAGTGAGGGATATCTCGGTAATAAATACTCCACCCGCTGAGCGGCTGCCAATTATTACCCATATCGGCCCTTATTCTCCACGGCTGGTGCGGCAAGCAATTTTACGAGAGTTGGAGCGGGGGGGACAGGTTTTCTTTGTGCATAACCGGGTGCAGACCATCCGGGCGATGGAACGGCATTTAAATAAATTAGTTCCTGAAGCGCGGGTAGGCGTAGGCCATGGACAGATGAACGAAGGCGAACTTGCTGCTGTGATGCAGCAGTTTACCCACGGTGATATTGATGTGCTGCTTTGTACGTCCATTATTGAATCCGGTCTGGATATTCCGAATGCAAACACGTTGATTGTTGACCGTGGAGATGCCTTTGGGCTTGCGCAGCTTTATCAACTGCGTGGCCGGGTGGGGCGCGGAGCTCAGCGGGCTTATGCCTATTTCTTCCGCCACCGAAAGAAACCGCCCACACCGGAAGGCCAAGAACGCCTGGAAGTGATTGCTGAAAACACGCAATTAGGTGCTGGGTATTCCATTGCCATGCGCGATCTGGAAATGCGCGGAGCAGGTGAATTATTGGGAAGCCGCCAGCATGGGTATATCGCCAGTGTAGGTTTTCATTTATACACCCGGCTGTTAGCGCAAGCGGTGCGGCAGATGCGCGCAATCAGCGGAATGCCCGGACCGGAAGAACAACTGCGCGATATTAAAGAACTGAGCATGGCCGTTAGCGTTGAATTACCATTACCCACTGGAATCCCGGTGCGGTATGTGCCGGAACAAAATGTCCGTTTAAGCCTTTACCGCCGGATTGCAGATGTTAAAGATGAGTCCGAGCTGGATGCCTTACAAAAAGAATTTGAGGATCGTTTTGGACCTTTACCTGACCAGGTGAGAAATTTGCTCTATCAAATCCGCATACGTATGCGCGCAGAGGATGCTGGGCTGGTCTCCGTGGCTGTAGAAGGTGATCAATTGGTGCTGCGCTTCCCGCCTTTGCCGGAAGGGATGGCTTCGCGGAAATTACCCAATATCGGCCAACGCGCGCGAGCTGGAAAGAATGCTTATTGGATTCCGTTTGATAACAGTAATAGTGCGTGGCAGGATGAATTGCTGGAAATCTTGTCTGCTATAATCAAATCATGGCAAAAATCCTGATTATCGAAGATGAACCTGAACTGGTAAAAGTATTGCAGACCTACCTGGAGCGGGGTGGGTTTGTGGTCGAAACCGCTTTTCGTGGCGATCAAGGGTTGTCCATTTGGGAACATAACAAACCCGACCTGGTATTACTGGATTTGAATTTACCCGGAATGGATGGTTTGGATGTAGCCCGAGAGATTCGCAGAAAATCGGATACCCCTATTATTATGGTTACTGCCCGAGTGGAGGAAGCTGACCGATTAATCGGGTTGGAATTGGGGGCAGATGATTATGTTACCAAACCCTATTCCCCACGAGAGGTGGTGGCCAGGGTGCGTGCGGTTTTGCGCCGGAGCGGCGCGCAGCCTCAACCTGTCCAACAAAAGATTGTCATCATGGATTTAGAAATAGACCTGGATGCGCACCAGGTGTTTCGTAAACGGCAGTTATTAGAATTAACCCCAACAGAATTTGGTATTCTGGCAACCCTGGCGGCTCAACCAGGACGTGCATTTTCTCGGTTACAACTTCTGGAATCAGTGCAAGGTGTGGCCTATGAAGGATATGAACGAACGGTGGATGCGCATGTAAAGAATTTACGGGCAAAACTGGAAGCTGATCCAAAGAAACCCCAATATATAGAAACGATCTTTGGTGTTGGGTATCGATTCCGGAAGATTTGAGGATTATTCAATGTCCATGCGCTGGCGGTTGTTCCTTTCTCTTCTAATGGTCGTGGTCACGGCAATATTGGCGACTGTGTTTTTTGTGCGATTTAATGTGGCCGCGCAGCTAGAAAATTACCTCTTTCGCGGAGGCATGGTCGGCATGTCTGGCATGGTGGATGAATTGGAAGCATATTACCAGACCTACGGCTCATGGCAAGGGGTGGAAGAACTGATTGCTGCTCCCAATATGATGGGACGCCGCCATGGACAGGCAATGGGCATGATGATGGGGCAGCAAATCCAACTGGTTAGTACCGATGGCAATTTGATTTATGATTCTTCCGGAAACGCTGCCGGCGACAAAATTTCACAGGCAGTGTTGGAACAGGCGATTAAACTAACCGATTCAAAAGGCAATATAATTGGATATTTGTTAGTAGCCGGTGGTGGTGCTTTGCAACGCGGGGTAGAGCAGCCGCTTCTGCAAAGTTTGAATAGTTCTGCTTTGCAAGCTGGATTGGTTGCGATTGTAATTGCCTTGGGTTTGGCATTGGTTCTGGCAGCAAGGTTATTGCGCCCGATCCAGGGATTGACACAGGCTGCACGGCAAATGGCCACTGGCGATTTGTCTCAGCGTGTTCCAGTGCACGGCTCAGATGAACTTTCAACCTTGGCCACCACATTTAATCAAATGGCGGGATCGTTACAGCGATCGGAAGAGCGCCGTAAAGCCATGACGGCTGATATTGCCCATGAATTACGCACGCCTTTGTCTGTTCAACGGGCGCAGATTGAAGCCATGTTGGATGGTGTCTATCCAACGGATGCGGAGAATCTACAAAAGATTTTGGATCAAAATGAATTCTTATCTCGCTTAGTGGAAGACTTACGGACCCTTGCTCTGGCTGATGCAGGTGAATTGAAATTAGATTGCCTGCCGATTGATTTAAATGTTCTGGTATCTCGGGTTGCGGATCGTTTTCAGCCGTCTGTGGATGCCCGGCGAATTACCTTGGTGTTTCAACCAGTTTGTGATCATACCTCTGCTGTGGTTAAAGCCGATCCAGCCCGGTTAGAGCAGATACTAAATAATTTACTGATTAATGCCATCCGCTACAGTCCCACCGGTGGAAAAATATTCCTTCGCATCACCTGTGGTGAGAGCCAACATACGATCAATGTGCGCGATACTGGACCGGGGATTCCAGCGGATGCATTGGACCATTTGTTTGAACGGTTCTTCCGAGCGGACCGGGCGCGCAGCCGCGAGGCCGGGGGAACAGGGCTTGGCCTGGCGATTGCCCGCCAACTGGCGCTGGCACATGGCGGGGATTTGAAGGGTGGTAATCACCCGGAGGGTGGAGCTGAGTTTACCCTGACTTTACCTGCAGCGACCAAATCATAGTTGAAAATCCCCATTAAGGCTGGTAGAATTAGAAAATCTGTTTTATTTGTCGGCGTGAAAAGACAATCGTTCTTTTCCGTTTGAAACGTTGTTTATTCGTCTGTTTGTTCAAATGGGTGAAGTATGGAATTCAAATTAAACGCTCCTTACCAACCAACCGGCGACCAGCCGGAAGCGATTCGACAATTAGTGGGTGGAATCCAGTCTGGAATGCACAACCAGGTATTATTAGGCGCAACTGGCACTGGAAAAACCTTTACGATGGCAAATGTGATCCAACAAATGCAGATGCCTGCATTGATAATGGCGCATAACAAGACCCTGGCTGCACAACTGTATGCAGAATTTAAAGAATTCTTTCCGGAAAATGCTGTAGAGTATTTTGTCTCATATTATGATTACTACCAACCGGAAGCGTACGTTCCACAGCACGACCTGTATATTGAAAAAGAGACTCAAATCAATGAGGAGATTGACCGGCTGCGCCTTGCCGCAACCACCGCTTTGATGTCGCGCAGGGATGTGGTTATTGTTGCCTCGGTCTCGTGTATTTATGGCTTAGGCAGCCCGGAAGCCTACGGTAAAGTAGTGATCAATCTGGAGTGCGGCGCAATCTACCGCCGGAACGCCTTACTGCGCCAGTTAATTGAAAGCCAATACCAAAGGAATGATATTGACCTTCGCCCGGGTACTTTTCGGGTTCGCGGGGATACTTTAGATGTTTTTCCCGCATATGAGGATAGGCTGACTTATCGGGTTACGTTCTTTGGTGATGAGGTCGAGCGAATTCAGGCAGTGAATCCATTGACCGGGGAATTGATTAGTGAACCGGAAACCATCTCGATTTACCCGGCCAAACATTACATCACCCAGGAGGACCGCCTGAAGAAGGCAATTCAAGATATTGAAGATGAACTGGAACTTCGGCTTAAATTCTTGCGGCAAAATAATAAGTTGTTGGAAGCGCAGCGCATGGAGCAGCGTGCCAGGTATGATCTGGAAATGCTGCGCGAGGTAGGATACTGTTCCGGAATTGAGAACTATTCACGTCATCTCGATCAGCGCGAGCCAGGATCACCGCCCTGGACACTGGTTGACTATCTGCCCAGCGACTATCTCTTATTTATTGATGAATCTCATATGACCATTCCGCAAATTCGCGGTATGTATCACGGAGATCAATCTCGCAAATCAACGTTGGTGGAATACGGTTTTCGCCTGCCTTCAGCGATGGACAACCGCCCGTTAAAATTTGATGAATTTGAACAGCATATGGGGTTCACAGTTTACACATCTGCAACCCCTGGACCCTATGAAATGGAAAAAGCCGACCAGGTGGTAGAGCAGATTATCCGGCCAACCGGGTTGCTAGATCCCCAGGTGGAGATTCGTCCGACCCGTGGACAGGTGGACGATCTGGTGGGAGAGATCCACGCCAGAGTAGAGAAAGGTCAACGTGTATTGGTTACAACTCTGACCAAACGGATGGCTGAAGATTTATCTGAGTACTTGATGGAATTGGGCATCAAAGTTCACTACTTGCATTCGGAAGTGGAAACTTTAGAGCGCGTTGGAATCTTGCGGGATCTGCGCCTGGGTGTCTTTGATGTGGTGGTTGGGATCAACCTGCTGCGTGAAGGTCTGGATTTACCCGAGGTGAGCCTGGTCGCTATCCTGGATGCAGACAAAGAAGGATTCTTGCGGTCTGCTACTGCGCTGATTCAAACCATCGGCCGGGCAGCACGGCATGTCAGCGGACAGGTGATCATGTATGCAGACCGTGTCACAGACTCAATGCGTAAAGCGATTGATGAGACCAATCGCCGCCGAGCAAAACAAGACGCTTTCAACAAAGAACACGGGATTGAACCAGTTGGTATTATTAAAGCCATTCACGATATCACCGAACATCTGACCGCTTCGCCGCAAGGGGTGGCTGAGAAGCGCGGCGAATATGCAGCGGGCGGCAAACCTGGTTTTACACCAATCCCGCCTAACGAATTGAAACGGATTATTTCTGAATTAGAAAAGCAAATGAAACAGGCAGCAAAAGATCTGGAATTTGAGAAGGCAGCTGCTTTGCGCGACCAAATCTTTGAGCTGCGGGAAGTGCTTGCAGCAGAGACAGATATGCCGCCCTGGCAAAAAGCAAAATTGTTGTCTGGTGAATTAAATTAAACCGTCCGGCGTACTTCAAAATCTACAAATTCGCCGGTCGCAGGCAGCCAATCCTGGCTGATTTTGGTCACAAAGGCAGAACGAGGTCCTTTTTGCAGGGCGTCCAGCAGCTCATCCAGAGCAAAGCGCGGCCCTTCAGCAAGGACCTCTACATTTCCATCATAGGTGTTGCGAACCCATCCAACCAGGTCGAGTTCAATGGCTTTCATCAGGACAAACTGTCGAAAGCCCACACCCTGTACCAATCCCTCAACTACCGCATGCAGGCGGGTGGGTTGTCTATTCATGGCTATCCCTTGTTTTCAGGTATTGCGTGATTGGCTGTGCGGCGAGGGAGAAGGATGGTGATCACAATCGGGATCAGCATCAATAGCCCAATCACAAGGTAAGGTAAGATTTTTTGAAAGGCTAAACTGCCAACATTCATGCCCAGCGTTTCTTGCTGCCAACGCAGTTCTAACTGCGACAGGGGAGTATCCCAGGCAGCAGTGACAGCTTCGCTGCAGCCCATTCCGTCTAAATATTGGCGAATGAGTTTTAACAGGCCGGAAGAGCCATAATTTTGATAGAGAAACCGTGCAAAAGAAGCAGACTGCGCATAGGCAAGAAATGCTCCGGAGGCATCCCGCGGAAATGCTTCACACAATGACTGCAAGGGGAGCAATGAGTTTGCCTGGATATTCTTTTGCAGCACACGTTCATAATCCGGGTTTGGATAAATTTCTGCGATTGAGGCAAAGCCTTCTACTAACCAGGCGGGCAGCTGACCATATTCATTCCCCGTGATTTGGTAGAGCAGCACATGCATCATCTCATGGGGAATTTGCCGTTCCATCTCTGCTCTTTGGTCTGGACCAGGAGGTATGGAAAGGATAATTACCCCCAGGTCTGGACTGGCATGGCCGGTTGCCCAGGGTGTATTGGTTAATTTAAGGGCTTCCTGCATATCAAGCGGGCTTGGATAGATAAAGATCTTTAAGGGGGTTGGAAGTTCAGCCGGAAGAATCTGCCGGATTGATTCCAGGCCATTTCGCGCGCTATTGACGGCCGATTGACCAAATTCAAGATCACCATCAATCCACGATACAGTAAATTGATCATTCGCTAATCGCTGCCACTCAAAACGGTTGTCTTCGTATTCAAAACGAAAACGTGAGCTGGTAATATCTTGCCCATCCGCTAATTTAAGTTGAAACCAATACGTAACTGTCGTGAATGGACGAAGACCATTTGATTGAATATCCAGGGTGTATGAAATCAGCCCATCCGGAGAAATGGTTATTTTTTCTAGCCGAGTATTTTGGCCTTGCGGTTCAATAAACAAAAAAGCTTCCTGAATGGCGGCTGCATCAGTTACTTGTGCTGTAAATGTGGCTTGCTCACCAAACTGGTACGTGACATCTACGGCGTTAATCTCAATTACGGATGGCGCGTAAGGACGCATCGCCAGATTGATGGCCGCGGTGAATATTAAAAGGAAAATCCGGATCCAGCGCTGCATAACTCCTCCCCCCGGAGAAGACCTACTTCATGTATTTGATGTCATCGTCAGACGGAAGATCATCGTCGTCTTTGTTATTCAGATCCATCAGGCTGTCCAGCTCTTGTTCGTCTTTTCCTTCAAAATCAAACATACCCATCTGGTCGAAGCCTTCGGTGAAATACAAATTATCTAATGCTTCTTCGATAAAGCCAGCCTCGTCATCATCTTCTATGTTTTCAAGCATTTCTTCCAGCGTTTCCCGGACATCCTCACCGCCGATTTTGGATAAAGACCATACCACAGCCATGCGGATTTCATCATCATCAATGCCTTCGTCTAAAAGCTCTAAAAGTTGTCCGCGGGCAGAAGCTAATTCCAATTCACCCGCTGCTCGAATGGCTTCCAATTTAATATCGTCTTCCGGATCATCCACGGCTTCAAGAATTGCATTTGACCAGTTCTGGTCAGCAGAGCGCCCCATTGCATACAGTGCGCTGGCCTGCCATTCTTTATCATTTGAGTTATAGGCTTTCTGAATCAATTTGCTGACTTCATCCCGACTGGAAAATCCAAGCGATTCCAGCGCCCGCCGTTGTACCAGGGGGTTTTCGTTTTTATTCAGTAAGGCCAATAAATGCTCTTCAACATTTTTGTGTATTTCTGGTGAAATTTCTTCAAGTTCACCCAGATAAACATACTGGCCGAGGGCCGTTGCAGCGTGCGCACGGACTACCATCTCTTCGTCCGTTTCCATGATTTGGATGAATTTCGAGGCTAATGAAGGGTTTTCGCTCTCCCAAAGCATGCTGAGTGCCGTTGCGCGAACCCGCGCATCTGAATCATCCAGGGCAAAAATGCATAAATCATCAAAATCGACCAGTGTGTCCGCATCTGTCAGAGATTCTAAATCTTCCAATAGCGAAGCCCGGCGGTCTGGTAACACCTGATTCCAGACTGCCTGCAGTTTTCGTAAATCTTCGCGCGATAAGTCTGAAAAACGGTGTAAATAACTTGGCGGGAACGGCTGGTTATTGTCCAGCAAAGCAGCGGTTACTTTTTCAAAAGCAATGGGAGTTGTTCGACTTTCCATGGGTTTCATTCTCCGATGTTAGGGCAATTGCACAGGATTCAAAATATCCTGGAAGGTAATCCAGAACATGAGCAGAATCAAGAGGAAGAATCCAATCATGTGGACAAAGTTTTCATATTTCGCGGGTACACGTTTGCGGAAAATGATTTCCGGCAAAATGAAAAGAATCCGGCCGCCATCCAAGGCGGGCAAAGGGAAGAGATTGGTTAAGCCAATCGCAACGGATAATAAGGTAATCAAACGCAGTGTGTATGTCTTATCAACAGGGTTCGTCGAAGACTGGTTTTCAATATCTTTTTGACGGGATTGGAAGAACATCGTGCCTAAGCCTACCGGACCAACAACACGTGCCTGTTCGGCAGGAACCTCGCCGCGAAGTAACATGATTGGCATGCGCAGAATTTGCACGGATAGGTTGTAGGTGGCTGCAAAAGCCTGCGGCACTGTGGCGATCCAGGATGTTTGTTTATAGGGATTGGTAATGGTAATGCCCAAAGCCCCTTGATCCTTTGGGTATTCTACGCGAGGCATCGCAGAAAGTTGGACAGTTTGCCCTTGCCGGTCCACGACAATTTCAATTTCCTTGCCCTTGTTATCACTGATCATTTGAATCAGTTGAGAAGAATCGTTAATCGCAGTTTGATTAATGGATTGAACGATGTCACCAGCCAATAAACCGGATTGCTGCGCGGGCGTTTCCGGAACAACCGATTCAATCATTACACGGGTTGGGTCAGGAATTCCAACCTGCGTGAAGATAATGGTAAAGAGCAGTACGCCGGTGACGATATTCATAATTGGGCCACCGCTTAACACCGCAATCCGCTGCCAGGGGGTGGCATCTCCAAAACCACCTTTAACACCCGGATCGGTTTCGCCGGACAGCCGGACGAAAGCACCGAAGGGAATCCAGTTAATAGTGATATCTGTTTCGCCAAACTTAAAAAGTTTGACGATGCGAGGTGGGTAACCAAATCCAAATTCTTCAACTTTGATTTTGAAGAGCTTGGCAACCAAAAAATGGCCTAATTCATGGAGAAAGAGCATCAGGCCAAAAAACAAGATAAACAACAACAAGTTGATGAGTGTAGTCATACCTTTTCTCAGTTGGGGCAAGAAAATTTTGACTCTCCTTGCCTGGAATAGTTTGGATTCTAAAATTTGCCAACTTCACTCCCATTATATCTTGTTTGCGAAGGGCGTGCAAAAAGGTTGTGCAAGGATCAAAATAATCAACGCGTATATACCGCTCGGACTATCTGCCAGGTGTCGTGTAAAAAAATGGTTGCGGCGCGGTCTTTTCGCTGCTTTAAACCAGGTGTGCTGGACCACCAGCCTGCGCAGACAACACCCGCTCAACGCCTGGAAATGCAGCCAGTCGAGCGGCAACCTGTACTGCCGCTTCGGATGGGCAGAGCACGTGGACATTTGGTCCAGCATCCAGCGTATAAAAAACGGGTAATCCCTCGGCGCGCCAAATTGGGATGATTTTCATGAGCGCCAGTGAGGCTGGTTCCCAATAAAACAGAGCCGGAGAGGAAGTCATCATTACGGCGTGCATTAAATTGCTGTCTTGCTCAACGATTTCAGCTAACAGGGCAAAATTCTTTTCCAGGATTGCTGTGCGGCAAAGAGATAAACGGCGAGGCGCATCAGCGACACGTGCGGATTGAAGGGGGGATGAATCCGCAATGGCATGTCCCTGGGTAGAGCCAACCGATTTATGGCCGGCTGCAACTATCGCAACGCAATCGGTTAATGCCCAATGCCTGGCAGGTGCAATGGAAACCGCGTAAGAATCTTCATCCACGGAACCCGGCAGCCACTCAACAAAACCGTCTGGGATGGAACGGCAGGCTGAGCCGGAGCCGTAACGGGCAAGTCGTGAAAGAGCAGGTTCATCTAAATTTAATTCGGCTGCAGCGGAAGCCGCAAGTGCCAGCGCAGAAAAGGCGGCTGCAGAAGAGGCAATCCCAGCGCCGGTAGGAAAATTATTCTCGCTAACCACTTGCGCATAGCCAACAGAGTTGCCGCGCAAAGTGCGCACCCGGTCTAAAACCTTTGAGACCCGTGTCAAGCCCGCGTCAGTGATTTGTTTGCCATTTAGAATTAATTGATCGCTGCTTAAGGCAGGGTCGAAGGTGACGGTTGTACGGGCGTGTAAACCATCCAGGTTCATGGAGATCGAGCCGTTAACCGGGATGCGTTCGAATTGGTTTATGTTGCCCCAGTATTTGATGAATGCGATGTTAGCATTTGCAACCGCTGTTGCGGTGAGATTAGACATGGCACCTCGACAATCTTTTGATCATTTTCTATGGTAAGTTTACCATATTGAATTTCTTAAATTTGGCAAAGGAATCAGAAAAACTGAATATTGATTATTGACTAAATTTTCAGTCAGTGATAATATTATTTATGACTGAATATTTAGTCAGTAAAAAAGGAGCTGGTATGCCACGAACAAAAGCTCAATCTGAACAAATTCGGGCTGAAAGCCGCGATAAAATCATCCTGACTGCCCGGCATTTGTTTGCCAACTGCGGATATGACGGGTGTAATGTCTCCGATATTGCAAAACAAGCTGGAATGAGCCAGGGGAATATTTACTGGCATTTCGCTTCAAAAGAGGAACTATTCCAGGCAGTTTTGATGGAAGGTTTTCAAGCTATTGGGGCTACGATGGTAAAGGCGGCGATTAGCCCAGGAAATGGCCTTGAAAAATTTGACCATTTTTTGAAGGATTTTCTTTCTCTCTCGAGGGAGCAGGGCGGGGATGAATTTATTACGATTATGATTACATTCATTGCGCAGGGTGGAGTGCAGCGCTTTGCAAAATTTGGAATTTCCACAGAGCAGATCGGTTCTGATTATCACCAATATCTCAATGCGATATTTGCGCAGGGCCAGGCGGAGGGGTATTTTCAGCCGGATTGTGATCCGAATTTGTTGACTACTTTTTTCTTTTCCTTTGTAAATGGGTTGATGCTGATGTATCCGAGAGAATGGACGAACATCCCGGATGATGTCATTCGTGATGCTTTGCTTCGCCTAATTGGGAAAAAGTGAGAGGTAATGATGAAGAAAGTTATAGCACTTGTGGCAAGTGGCCGCAAAGGCGGGACGTATTATGTGGTTGAGCAGTTTTTAGATAAGCTTCGGGCTTACGGTGATGTTGAGACAGAAATGATAATGTTATGCGATTACCGGGTTGAAACATGCCAAGGCTGCCAGGTTTGTTTTGCCAGAGGGGAAGAGCATTGTCCGTTGAAAGACGACCGCGATGAATTGATCCGAAAAATGATGTCGGCTGACGGGGTTATCGCTGCCACGCCTAACTACGCATTCCAGGTCGCTGCCTACTTGAAAATTTTCCTTGAGCGTATGGGATATGCTCTCCACAGGCCGCAATTCTTTGGTAAAACCTTTACCGGTATCGTGGTCCAGGGAATTTATGGTGGAGATAAAATTGCGAGTTACCTGGATTTTGTTGCTGGTGGTCTCGGTTTTAATGTTGTTAAAAGTAGTTGTATTACTGCTCTACAGCCAATGACTGAGGTGGAAATGCAGAGGATTGATAAAATGCTTGTCAAACATTGCCAGCAATTCTATAAAAGATTAACTCAACCGGCTTATCCGCGTCCCTCTTGGTTCCGGTTAATGGCATTTCGAATGGGGCGTACCAGTATTGGCTGCGAACTGACAGAAAAAGATCGCGATTACGTTTTTTACCAGACGCAGGGTTGGTTTGAGTCTGATTATTACTATCCTGTTCGCCTGGGTGTCACCCGAAAATTGGCTGGCAGTTTATTTGACAAGATGGCTGTGATGGCAAGCAAAAGCCGGCATCGTTAATAATCGGTGCCGGAATCGAAAAAACCATTCTCTAAGATCGAGGAAACTGGGATGAAAAAGTTCCAGGAATGATGCGCCTGGTGATGGGATAAAGAATAGGTCAGGCTGAAAAATTGCTGGATGATGGATCAGGGTTTCCAGTAGGGGAATTGATCATCTGCTGGATGGTTGGTGAGATTCATTGGATGGCTGCCGTCAACATCCATGAGGTAAATTTCCCAATTCCCGTCTCGATTGGTTTGGAATGCGATTTGTTTGCCGTCCGGCGACCAGGCAGGCGACCAATCTTCGGCTGGATTTTGAGTCAGGTTTGTCAAATTCGTGCCATCCACACCGATGAGGAATATATCCGATTGCCCATTCTGAACAGAGCGGAATGCAATATTGTTCCCGTCTGGGGACCAGGCAGGAGTGTAGTCACTTCCCTGGCCTTGGGTTATTCTCCTTATATTCGAGCCGTCTGGATCCATGAGGTAAATTGAATAAATACCTGTAGGGTTATCGCGGTCAGAAACAAAAGCGATGTGTTTCCCATCGGGTGCCCAGGCAGGGGCAAAATCATCTTTAGACTGTTGGGTGATCCGCTGAGGTTTTGTGCCATCAGGATTGATGAGGTAGATTTCATTATTGCCATCCCGCCTGGTTGTAAATGCGATTTTTGTTCCATCCGGTGACCAGGTGGGAAAAGCATCGTCCGCGCCAGATTGACCGGTTAAATCAACCGCATTGGAACCGTCTGAATTCATTACACCGACATAGCTGTGAGTCAGCCCAAACCCTGTAAATACTATGCGGGTCCCATCAGGAGAAAATGGCCCAGTAAAGAGATTAGAATCGGTATAAGTTAGCCGGGCAACTTGAAGATCAATAAGATTAAGCAAATACATGTCGCTATAATCGCCTGCGCGGTTTGAGCAGAATATGATTTGATTTGTGAGATTGACCTGTTGTGTTTGTGGTTTTGTTGGAAGTTGAGGTTGGGTTGGAAGGGGTGTTGCAGGGAGTGCAGTCGGAATTGGCTGCGTGAGCGTCAAAGATACTGAGGTTGGGGCTTGCGGTACACATCCGCCAATAATCGCAGCCAACCCAATGAAGCAGATTGTTTTATGTAGGAGGTTCATACTACTCTCCTTTTTGCCATATCCAGGTACAGCGGTTGAATTCTCTTTGTTTCCTATTTGCAGATCTACTATAGGACGAGTTTAAAGAACATTCAATAGGGATATAAAAACCAACTAAGCTGCCCGATGATAAAAAAATGGCAGCTTCATTATTTTGGTTGAGGAATCTGGAAAAATTTTAAAATTTTTGGTTTTTCGTAAAAATTAATTTTCGCAGCCCAATAGGGAAATTATGTGGATGCGAGATCTTTTTCGGCTTTGAGCGCTGCCTGGGCAAATTGCTTTACCCGCTCGATGTCCTTTTTGAATTTCCCTTCACCCAGCGGCAGGTTTGTCCGGGTGAGAGAATCAACACCCCAGGGTCGGACCGCCCGAATTGCATCGGCAACGTTTTCTGGTGACAAACCGCCAGCAAGAATCACTGGGATGGGCGAACGGCGAACGATTTCGCGGCTGACATTCCAGTCATGGGTAAATCCTGCTGCACCAATCCCATCGATTTCGGGTGAGACGGAATCAAGAATTAAATAATCAACAAGGTTTTGAAAAGCGGCTGCAATTTCTGTCGCCTTTGGGCTGACAACCGGAATTGCTTGCATCACTTTTAATCCAGGTAAGTGACTTCGCAATTGAATGACCTTTTCTGGGGTCATCAAGCGGATATCACCGCAAAGATGGAGGATATCCGGATTCACAATAGAGACCATCTCGATGATTTTGGAAAATTCCGATTCAACGGTCAGGGCTACTTTTACTGCTTTATCGCTAATCGTTTCGAAAATTTCTTTGGCGGCTTGGTTGCTCACTTCGCCAGGCAGTCCGCGGTTAGAGGGTGTTATACCAATATGATGAACTCCGGCTTGCGCCAGGGCTATACCTTCTTCCGGGGTTTGGACGGTGTAAATTTGAATAATCATGTTGTAACCTCTTAATAAGATTTCGGTGTAATTGAGTTCGCAAATTTCTTTTCGACGGCTAATGTTTCATTCATGTGCAAGAATGCGTGGAGAATAAAAATGGAGTCAACCAGGGTCAGTTGAGCAATACGGGCAGCTACAGGTTCGCTGCGAATTTCATGGGAGACGCTGATGAGCAGCAGGTCGGCGTACTTTGCCAGCTGTGATTTTGGGTTGCCGGTTAATAATATGGTTGACACACCGTTTTTCTTGGCGCTATCTAGAAGCAAGCCGATATCTTTTGTGCTGCCAGAGTACGATACAGCAATGAACAGGTCGCCTGGTTCTAATAAGGTGGCATGCATGATTTGCAGCTGTACATCTTGGGGGGCTTCGCATGGAATTCCCAACCGGTATAGACGTTGATAGAGCGTTTGTGCAATGATTGAAGATCCGCCAACACCAGCAATCAAGATACGCCTGGCGTTTTCAATCGATTGGATTGCTTTTAAGATCGTAGAAACATCCAAAATTTCAAGTGTGTCATATAATGCCTGGATGTTTGTTGTAAAGACCTTGCGAATGATCGTTTGCGGATCATCCATCGAGGAGATATTTTCATGAATTAACTGGGTGGGGCTGGCCATATCCTGGGCAAGAGAAAGCTTTAGGTCGGTGAACCCCACAAAACCAGCGTTGCGGCACATTCTTAAGACGGTTGTATCGCTTACTTGGCATTCCTGAGCGATTTGCGACATCGAAAGGTAGAGGACTTTGTCGGTGTGTTCCAAAATCCAGGCTGCGACCCGTCTTTCCGAATCGGATAACGACAGAGTCCGCGAACGAATTTTGGTAATAGCGTTTAGCTTTTCTTTATTATCGTTGGTATCCATACCTGGTGCGACTTTTCTGAAATTTCATAATGTTGACGGTTTGTTGATGAAAAACAGGTTGATTGTGGTTTTGCCACATCATTACAAAAATTATGTGGTACTGCTATAATTCTAGGCGATGTA
Source organism: Chloroflexota bacterium (assembly GCA_029265085.1). The sequence continues at coordinate 43,080 of JAJUJY010000008.1, read as the reverse complement.
TGCTGGATGTGCAAGAGATAATCCGTGAATCGATTTAAAAGAAATTTTGCGCTATATTAATATCAACAGAACTGATGATCGCGGCAATTGGTCTGGATATATCCGTTTTGCTTTTATTTTCTTGAGATTGGAGGAATGTTATGATGCGCGTGGCATTGGAATCAACCGTGATTACCCATGGTTTACCGTTTCCTCAAAATGTGGAAACGGCGATTGCCCTGGAAAATATTGTTAAAGAGCATGGGGGCAACCCGGCGACCATTGGAATAATTGATGGAGAAATAAAAATTGCTTTGACGGTGGATGAAATTAACCGGATGGCAAAAGAAGAGCGTGTGATTAAAGCTGGTGTTCGTGAGCTTTCCATTGTCATAGCGCAAAAAAAATGTGCTTCCACTACAGTCAGTGCAACTTCGCGATTGGCTTATTTGAATGGGATTGATGTTTTTGCAACGGGCGGAATTGGCGGGGTTCATCCTGGAGATTGGGATGTGTCGCAGGATTTATTTGAATTAGCAAAAACTCCGATTGTTGTTGTGAGTGCAGGCCCAAAAGCTATTTTAAATTTGCAGGGTACCCATGAAATGCTTGAGTCGCTTGGGGTAACCGTAGTGGGGTATCAGACAGATGAGATGCCGGCTTTTTATTCTCGCCGCAGCGGCATTGCGCTTCCGCGGGTAAATAGCCCGGAAGAGATTGCCCAGATATTGAAGGCCAGCAAAAATCTGGGATTGACCAATGCCATTCTGGTCTTTAATCCTATCCCACCAGAACATGAATTGAGAAATGAAGAAGTGGAATCCTGGAAAAATCTATCCAACCAGGATCTGGAACAGTCTGGTATTACCGGAAAGGGTGTAACTCCCTTCTTGCTGTCGCGAATGGCAGTTCATTCCAAAGGAAAAACGATCGTTTCGAATCGAAGTTTATTGGAAAACAACGTGTCATTGGCGAGTAAAATAGCGCTGGCTATTGAAAATTTTCAGCCAATGGGGCAAAAATAAATCACATACAAAGGAAGAGAACGTGCAGAAAAAAGCTGCCACAAAAATAGCATTGATCGGCGATATATGCCTGGATGTTTTTCTGCAAATTCCTGAATATCCCATTAAAGGCGGGGATGGTCTGGCAACAAAAATGGTAAAAGAGAGCGGCGGTTCTGTGTCAAATACTGCTGTCGCTTTGGCACATTTGGGTTGTGAGCCAACTCTTTTTACGCATACCGGGGATGATTTCTGGGCTCAACAGGTATTAATGACCCTGGCTCAGGAAGGCGTTAATATTGATTTTGTTATAAAGGAAGAAGGAGAATCAACCGGAATAACATTTTTAGCCGTTACACCGGATGGCGAACGAACGATGTTTACTTATCGGGGGGCGAATGTGCTTCTTCAGCCTTCTGAGATCACACTTGATAAATTTCAAGAGGTTTCAGTCCTTCATCTCAGCGGCTATGGCTGCCTGACGCCGCCTCAGTCTGAGGCGATTTGGAAAGCGGTTGATCTTGCCTTTCAACAGGGGATTGCTATTACACTTGATATCGGTGTTGAACCTGCCCATGTCATGGGTGAAAAGCTGCTCCAACTGTTACCCAAACTGTCCTTGCTAATCCTTGGAGAACCAGAAGCATGCTCGATTGCCGGAACGAAGGATGTGCCGGAGGCGGTAAAATTTTTGGTTGATCATGGGGTGAAAGTGATCGGTTTGAAACTGGGAAAAGATGGTTGTTGTATTATCACAAAGCAAGAGCAAGTCAAAGTTCCAGGGTTTAAAGTCGATGTTATTGATACAACGGGTGCAGGAGACGCTTTTAGTGCTGGAATGATTTTTGGCCTTTGCCAAGATTGGAGCCTGGAGAAAATGGGGCTGTTGGCAAATGCGATGGGTGCATTGGCTGCGACCCGTTGGGGGGCTGGCGCTGCGCTGCCTGAGCGAGGGGAAATCATCCATTTCTTGAGCACTCGCTCAGAAATTACCAATAATGATTCTTTACTGAAAAGTGTCATAGGCTGTTTATAAAGGTTGTCTATAGAAACATAAAACAAGGAGCGTATTAATGAACCCGATGATTGCCCAAATCCAGAGCCTGCCAGCGTTAATTCGTGGTGTGGTTCCTGCTTATTCGGAAAATATACGGAAAACTTTAGGATCTGATTTTTGCCGTTTAATTCAGAGGATTTATTTAACCGGCTGCGGTGATTCACATCATGCGTCCATAGGGTCGGAGCTGGCATTTGAAAAATTAGCTGGGATTACCACAGAAGCGATGACCTCGCTCCAATTTGCCCGCTATACTGCCGATACTTTGCAGGATCCAGAACATTGTCTTGTGGCAGGGGCATCAGTCTCGGGTGAGGTTTCGCGTACCGTAGAAGGGCTATTGCTGGCAAGAAAAACCGGAGCAAAGGTGTTGGCATTAACTGCCTCACCATCAAGCCGTATTGCAAGGGCTGCTGACCTGGTGGTGGATACAACGCAGCCTCCTTTTGCTGATCCTCCGGGCATGATTATCCCCGGGGTGCGATCTTATGTAGCCAATCAGGTCGGATTTTTGCTTGTGGCAATTCATCTGGGTGAACAACGGGGGCATTTAACCCCGGAAGAGGCTTTGCGATTTCGAAAAGAAATCGCTGGATTAGCAGATGCTGCTGAAACCACGATCCAAATGAATGTGGCTGTTGCCCAAAAACTTGCGAAGGATTGGGTAGATGCAGATGAATTTGTATTTTGCGGCGGTGGTCCAAATTTTGCATCGGCTCTTTTTTCGGCAGCAAAGATTCTTGAGGCTTCAGGAGATTCGGCCTTAGGACAGGATATGGAGGAATGGGCACACTTGCAATATTTTGCCCATAAAGCGGCAACCCCCACCTTTGTGATTAGCGCAGCAGATCGAGATGCTTCACGGTCGGCGGAAATTGTGATTGCAGCAAAGGCGATTGGCCGCCGTGTGGCTGCGGTTGCGCCTTTATCAGCTTCTGTCCTGTTTGATCAGGCGGATGCCTTACTGCCCCTGGCAGATGGTGTGCGCGAAATGTTTTCTCCTGTGATTTCTGCAATTCCTGCCTGTATGTTTGCCGCATACCGTGCGGAATGGATAGGTGAACCGTATTTCCGTGGTTTTGGGGGCGGCCGCAGCCAGGAAGGCGGCGGCGGGATCAGCCGTATTCGGACCAGTGAAACACTAGGCTTGGAATATTTGAAATAGGAGAATTGGTATTGATGGAACCGCAATCTATTTTTCCCATTGTTGCTGCTTTACATTTGCCCCCATTCCCTGGTTCCGGACATCCGGATGCGAAATCAATGCTTGAAATTCGGGATTATGCACTGAGAAATACAGAAATGGCTGTTAAAGCCGGAATCGAAAACCTGTATATCCAGGATTTGGGTGATCATCCTGTGGCGCGGCCGATACCTCCGCATATTATTGCAGGGACAGCCGTGATTGGTGCTGCAATCCGGAACGAATTTCCTCATCTCCACCTGGGTATTTGCCTGATGGGGCATGGTGCGCGTGAGCCGCTGGCAATTGCGCAGGCTATTGGTGCCCAATACGTCCGGCTGAAGGTGTATGTGGGCGCAATGATCAAAGCGGAAGGGCTGCTGGAAGGCTGTGCCGCAGAAGCCATTCAATACCGCCGGCTCATTGGCGCCGAAGATATTTCCATTTATGCGGATGTGTATGACCGGACTGGCGAGCCGCTTGGCCGGCTGCCGTTGGTAGAAGAATCCCGGCAGGCAGCCGTGTTTGGAAGAGCAGATGCACTGGTGCTGACCGGGCAATCCTTCCAGGAGAGCCTGGAAATGATTACTGAAGTTCGGAAAAGCAAACTGAATACACCCGTTTTTATTGGTGGTGGAGTAAATGAGGGAAATGTTAAAGAAGCAATGTCTGCTGCGGATGGAATTATTGTGAGCAGCGCATTTAAAAGTCTGAGTGGCTTTACGCGCGAATCAATGCGGCTGGATTGGGATGAGGCAAAGATTCAAAGTTTCATGCAGGCGGTACGCGAAACCCAAGCTGATTGAATGATTAATCAACAGGTAACAAGCCATCTCAAAACGATGGTTCTGTGCCAGAACAGGTTTGATTTTGATGAATTAAACAGAAGCGAACTCTATCATCATGATCAAACCTGTTTTATTTAATACCCGTCTTAAGGATGGTGACACTGAATGGGATACAGGGTACGCTTGATCGTGTTGTTTGCCAATTGATTATGCATTTTACGCAATCCGTTGGTGTGCCGGACATCTACCAACGGGTTCTAATTGGCCAATGAATTTCTGATTAAATTAGCGGTTTCAGGAAGGGTTCAATGAATTATTTGTTTCATGTTATTCGTATTTTACCGGTTTGTTTGGGGATTTCTTCTTTGCTCTATGCTGCAATATATTGGTTTTTTAAAAATAAGCGCAGCCGACCTACTTTGTCGCGGATTGTTTGCGAATATGTCTTAACGGGGTGGCTGGTCATGTTTCTTTATATTACTCAGGTGATGTCTTTTGGAAATGGTATGGGAGAAAGATTGAACCTGACGCCCTTAAAACCAGTATATCTCGCAATAAAATACGGGCCGATTAATGCAGAAATGGCAACCCAAATCCTGCTGAATATATTGATGTTTGTACCCCTGGGAATTTTGCTGCCATTGGTATTTAAGCAGCGATTGAATGGGTATTTGCCAGTCTTAATGGTCTCATTTATTGCTACTTGCCTTACCGAAGCTTCTCAATACATCACAGGCAGAAACGCAGATATTGATGATGTCATTGCCAATACTTTGGGGGGTGTTTTGGGTTTTGCTTTGTATATATTTACCGCCGGCATAAATTCTCTGGTAAGTGGTGGTAAGGATAAAAAGCCTTTAGCCATAAAACAATACAGGTGGAATCTGGTGATTTCGATCTTGCTTGTTCTGGCTTCATTGGCTCCGATAGGTCTGGTTAAGTTGTTGGAAGGTCAAAATGAGTTTGGTTATGTTTATTACGGCCACCTCCAACCAACCCAGATTGAAATAACAGGGAGTATTCCTGATCAACCCATTACCGCAAATGTGTATAAATATGTTCAAGTCACAAGCCAAGAAGAATTGACTGCCAGGCTGTCTGCACTGAGTGGATTTGGTTGCTCATTTGTGGATACCGGCGGTAACACGCTTCAATGTCAAACAGAAGGTGACTCAAAAGTGATTTTTATCTATCCATATCACACCTGGGCTGTTTTATATAACTATGGTGTCAGCAGTGAAGTGGACCTTACGAAGCTGCCGTCTGAAAATGAAGCCCTGGAGTTAGCCTGGAAATACTTAAATCAGTACCAAATCACTGCCGAATCTGTTGAATTCGCGAGGTTCAGTGATGATTACGGTGATCCATATTGGCATCTGGTATTTATCGATAACCGTACAATCAAAGGCCAGATGGTTTGGGGACCGGTAGAATTAACCATCGGTGAAGATGGCGCATTGTTAGGGTTATCAGACAGGAGAACTTACCACCAATTTGTGAAAACCGTTGAAACGATATCCCCTAGAAAAGCACTGGATATTGCTATGGATATTGGAGTCGGAGAATGGAATGGAACTGCCTACGTCTCTGAGATAACACCTTCTTATTACTTTAATGAGCAAACTGGTTATCTTATTCCGATCTGGCAAATTCGAGGTGAAATGGTCAGTGAAGGTGGTCCAAGTTACCCGTGGACGCCGATGATCGATGCAACCCAGTAAGGTTCTATGCAAAGAATAATGACCTATGGAAAATGAGCAGCACGCACCGCTGCTCATTTTATTAGCATGTCGTCATAAATTATCAGCGGTGGGATTGACCATTTACCGCTACCAAATGATCGTTTGACGATAGTCAAACACATTTTGGGATGTTATTATGCCAACATGAAAGATATATTGAAGAAATGTCTTGATGATCTGGAAGGTCGCATCGATCTACGTGAGGAAGAGGCACTGCTGCAGGATTGGAAAATATTTGCTACTGGTCGATTCACGGGCAGCATATTTTCTCCAAAGCGCAGTCGCCCAAATCCTTCTGGGGTGGAGTGGCCGTATATTTCTATCAATGCTGCCCTGGATGATTTTGATTCAATGGCCTTACAACAATTTGGTCTTTGTTCGGATCAACTTACTGCAGCCAGCGGGAGCCTGTTAAATGTCAGGTGTAATTATGGGACAAGCATTATACCGCTGCTTTTCGGCACAGAAGTTTTTATCATGGATGAGGCACTCAATACTCTGCCTGGGTCACGCCCGCTGATCGATCTATCCGCCATTCGAAAGGTGATTACTGCCGGTATCCCTGATCTGAAGTCAGGTTTTGGAGAGCGAGTGTTTGAAATGGGCGAATATTTTACCCAAATTAGCAGCCAATACCCTAAGATAGGACAAACAATTTCAGTTTACCACCCAGATTTGCAAGGCCCTATGGATATTTGTGAATTACTGTGGGGTAGTTCAATCTTTACTGCGGTTTATGATGAACCGGAAATGGTTCAAGATTTGCTGGAATTGGTTGTGGAAACATATATTTCGTTCATGCGAGCCTGGGAAAAAATCATCCCGTTTGATGCTGAATTTAATTCACATTGGGGCATGCTGTTTCGAGGGAAAATCATGTTGAGGGATGATTCTGCCACTAATTTTTCCCGGAAGATGTGTGACCAATTCATTATTCCTTATGACCAGCGTCTGTTGAATGAGTTTAGTGGTGGGGCGATTCATTTTTGCGGAAAGGGCGATCATTTCATCAACACTCTTGGCACTTTACAGGGCTTGTACGCCATCAATATTTCACAGCCAGAGTTGAATGATATGGAAAAAATCTACCAACACACAGTGGATAAAGGTATCCACCTTCTGGGTTTAGATTATGCGGCAGGTAAAAAAGCAGTGCGTGAAGGGCGGAACCTGCACGGTTTGGTGAATTGCAATTAAGCCAGCAAAAAAAGAGATTCAAGGAAGGTGAAGGAATCAACGCGATGAATTCAAGAGAGATTATCCTGGCGAATATAAATCACACTACCCCTCCGCGCTGCGGATTGGATTTTGATCGTGGCCGGATCAGCGATTTTGTTTTTGCTGATTTGATCCCTTACGGATACCAACAAAAACGTTGGATCGAAGGGCAGATTGAATATTATGATGATGAATGGGGAAATTTATGGCACCGGATGAAGGATGGCTGTTTTAAAGGGGAAATATTTCGCCCTGCGATTGTTGATTGGAATGAATTAGCAGATCTTCAAACGCCTGATTACTCAAATCCAGATTGTTCAACAAAGATGAAAGAGACCTTCCAACAATCCGGAGATAAATTTCGAATGGCTGCGCTGGGAGGCTGGGTATTTGATAATGCCCGTTATTTGCGCAAAATGGATGTGTATTTTCTTGATATGGGGTTGTATCCGGAAAAACTGATGGCGCTGCATGAAAAAATAGCTCAGGTATATGAGCAAAAAATTCACCTTGCAGGGCAGGCTGGCGCAGATGGGATATTTATTGCCGAAGACCTGGGAACGCAAACCGGCCTTTTATTTAGCCCAAAAATGTTCCGGTTCTATTTCAAAGAGATGTATACAAACCTCTTTTCTGTTGCGCATAGTTATAACATGAAGGTGTTTATGCATTCGTGCGGTCAAAATTGGGCAATCTTACCTGATTTGTTGGATGCGGGTGTGGATGTTTTCCAATTTGATCAACCTACTATTTATGATATGGAAAAATTAGCCGGCCTATTCATTGAAAGAAAAGCTGCTCTTTATAGCCCAGTGGACATTCAAAAAATCTTGCCGACAGGAAATCGCGAAGTTATCCAAAAAGGGGCTTGGGAAATGTATGACCGGTTTAATGGATTTTTGATTTGTAAAAATTACCTGGATCTGACTGGCATTGGTGTTTGCGAGGAATGGGATGATTGGGCATACCAGGCAACCTGTGAACGGGTAATTGAGCAGTTCAGCAGTGCATCGTAAATAGAGCAAGAGGGAAATTCAAGGTTCAGCAGCCGTTAAAAAATTTGAAAATAACGGTATGATTGTATTGATGACCCAAACCTTTTCCCCGATTACAATTCGAGAAATTGTCTATAACGAGGTTGGAATTGAGTATTCAATTCCTGCTCATGTTCATCAGCTGTATCAGTGGTATTGTGTGCTGTATGGTACAGTGGACACTGTAGTTAATGAAGTAACCTATCACCTGGGTGCTGAAGAATCAATTTTGATCCCCCCTGGGGTGGAACGAGCACCGCGCTGCCGGGATAAAGCTCCAGGATATCTATTTGTCTTGTTTGAAAATCACCGAATTCAAACGAACGGATTGGTTGGTAAAGTTTTGGTGACACCGCCTGATTTACGTGCTGACTTATCCAATCTGGTGCGTGAAATCCATCGTCCAGGTGCCAATACGCACGAACTTGTGGAGGCATTGGTAATTCGTTTATTAATTGGGTTGGGGCGCAGCCAAGAAAAAGAAGAAAAAACTGGCCGTGGTGCACCATTAAATGCCCTTCATTATCAGGAAGTTGTTGAGCGGGTCGAAGCATTCATGGAAAGAAATTTGTCGAAGGACCTCTCTCGGGAGGAATTAGCTCAAGTTGTTCACCTTTCTCCAACCCACCTTGCACGGGTATTCCACCAGGCGACTGGTTATACAATAACCAATCGATTGGTGCAGTTGAGGGTTTCTCGAGCGAAGCAGCTGCTATTGGAAAGCACACTGCCTGTGACCGAAATTAGTTTGCAGGTTGGGTATTCGTCATTCAGTCATTTTTCACGCGTTTTTCGCGAAGAAGTTGGGGTTTCACCCGGAGATTACCGCCGTTCACAGGGAAATGTTTGGCGGAAGATGGATATTTAGCGCACTCATCTGCTCGTTTTTCGATAGAAAATTCAAACAGGCAGGTATAAACTATTGAATATACCCTTGGAGGAATTATGACGAAAAATAGAGCACGAATCGCGATTATTGGTGTAGGCGGAATGGGAAGTGCGCATGCCCGTGATGTTGCCAACCTGCCCAATACGGAACTGGCCGCAATATGTGATTTGATTCCGGAGCGGGCTGCTTTTATATCTGAACAGTACGGCTGCGCAAAATATGATCATTATCAAGAGTTGTTGGCAGCAGAAGACGTGGATGGGGTGATCGTTGCTACACCTCATTATGACCATACGCCAATTACTATCGATTGTTTACAGCGCGGAATCAATGTATTAACTGAGAAACCGATAGCAGTTCATGTTGCTGATGCAAAAAAAATGATCGATGCCTATCAGGCAGCTTGCATCCAAAACCCGTCGATCAAATTTGCCATTATGTTTCAGCAGCGCACCTACGGATATTGGCAAAAGGTCAAGCAAATGATCACTGATGGCCAGTTAGGCCGGTTGGTTCGTGCTACCTGGGTGATTACGGATTGGTTTCGTACCCAAAGTTATTATGATAATGGTCAATGGCGGGCAACCTGGAAGGGGGAAGGGGGCGGCGTGTTATTAAATCAATGCCCTCATAACCTGGATTTATATCAGTGGTTCTTTGGAATGCCAAAAAGAGTTACAGGATTTGCCAATATCGGTAAGTATCACCAAATTGAAGTTGAGGATGAAGTTACAGCGATTTTTGAGTATGAAAATGGTATGGTTGGGCATTTCATCACAACCACTGCTGAGTCTCCGGGCACCAACCGGTTGGAAATCGTTGGTGAATATGGCAAATTGGTGGTGGAGAATGGTGTGATTACATTTTGGCGAAATCACCATTCAATGCTTGAACACATTCAAACATCACAAGAACCATATACACCTGTTGACCATGTGGTAGAGAATATCCCCTTTGAACATCACGGGCAGCCTGGACACGCGATCCTGATTGAGAATTTTGCGAACGCAATTCTTACAGACGAATCTGTTTTCGTGCCTGCTTTGGAAGGAATTCACCAGATTGAACTCGGAAATGCGATTATGTTTTCCAGTTTTACTGGCAAACCCGTGGAATTACCAATGGATGCAGATGCCTACGCGGCAGAAATTGCTGAACGTGCCCGGCATTCTCGCTTTCAAAAAGTATTCCATTTGAAAGATCCCGCGGATATTACCAATTCTTTCGGTAAATAACAGGTGGTCTCATGAAAATGAGTTTCCTCACTTTGGGTTGTCCGGAATGGGATCTGGATACAATTTGCCGTAAGGGAGCTGAATACGGTTTTCAAGGAGTTGATTTCCGCGGCTACCTGGAAACAGTCGACATCACCCTGCAGCCAATGTTCAAAACGCAGGCTCGCGTGATTCGCCAGCGGTTTGCAGATGCGGGCCTTGCAGTTAGTGGAATCAGCTCCAGCATTACGGTATGCGATATGCAGCGTGCCGAACAAAACCTGGAAGAAGCACGCCGTTTGATCGGTGTGGCACAGGAGTTAGGCTGCCAAAACATTCGCATCTTTGGGGGAGGTGACTTATCGCAATCATCTCGGCAGGAACTGGCGCGGGTTGGCTGTGAAACTATTGAAACGATTCTAGCCCTGGATGGCGCGATCAATTTGCATTGGTTGTTCGAAACCCATGATCTATGGGTGCGTGCCGCGGATTGCCGCCTGTTGTTGGATCAAATTCCACAGGCTGCTTTTGGTGTATTATGGGATGTGGGGCATACCAGTCGTGTTGGTGGGGAGACACCGGGACAATCGTATGCGGCCGTAGGCTCCCGGTTGGGATATACCCATATCAAAGATGCTGTATATGAACCAGAGCATCCTCAGGCTATGATCGATGGCTGGCGTTATGTTTTACCAGGCAGCGGCGAACTGCCCCTTCAAGAGACTGTGCAATTATTGCAGGCACAAGGCTATACTGGTTGGTATGTGTTTGAGCATGAAAAACGCTGGCATCCAGAATTAGCTGACCCCCAAATTGCTTTTCCGGCTTTTGTTCAATGGATCAAAAACAACGTTTGACTTGTTCCGAAAGCATAAGAGGATGACCATGTACTATACTGGATTCGCGGATGAAGCAGGCAGTTCGCTGGATGTGCAGATCGATGCGACCCTGCAATTAGGTTGGAAATTTATTGAAGCTCGCAGCATCGACGGTACGAATATAACTGACCTGTCGGACGAGCAGTTTGATGTGGTATGCCAGAAACTATCCGATGCCGGGATAAGGATAAATTGTTTTGGCAGCGCAATTGCGAATTGGGCCACAGATCCCCGCAGCGAGCAGGATTTTGAAAATAGCCTGGCTGCCTTAAAACGGGCTATCCCGCGTATGCAGCGATTGGGAACCCGGTATTTGCGTGGAATGAGTTTTGGTATTGTCCGAGATGCTCAGCCGGACAGCCCGGAAATTGAGAAAGTGGTGATTCGTAAATTGAAACAATTCGTCAGTTTATGCGAGGAAGCAGGTGTGTATTATCTGCATGAAAACTGCATGAACTTTGGTGGTCTGTCGCATGAGCACACCCTGCGTCTGGTTGATGCAATCCAATCTCCCTGGTTCCGGCTTATCTTTGACACCGGAAATCCGGTCGGTTCAGACCGCCGGATTGGTATTCCTCCTTATCCCAAACAAAGCTCCTGGGAGTTTTACCAGAACGTGAGAGAATTTATTGAGTATGTTCATATTAAAGATTGCATCTTTCTTGCGGAAACCGGGCAGATTTTTCCGCAATTGCAGCATACTTTCCCAGGCGAGGGGAATGGATTTGTTCGTGAAATTGTGTCCGATTTGTTAAAGAATGGCTATGACGGCGGCTTTTCCATTGAACCCCATCTTGCCGTGGTTTATCATGATGAGGGAATTACCTCTGCAGAGGAAATTCGTTTTGCGAATTATGTAACCTATGGCAAAAAGTTTATGCGCCTGGTTGATGAGGTGATTGGATGAATCTGCATCCGGATCGATTTTTTAGTCCAGATAACACAACCAGAAAAATTGCCCGTGAATTGTATGAAACTGCGCGCGGTTTGCCGATTGTCTCACCTCACGGGCATGTCGATCCAAAATTGTTTTGTGATGATACCGTCCGTTTTGGTTCTCCGGCGGAATTATTTATATTGCCAGATCATTATGTCACCCGCATGTTTTTCTCGCAGGGGATTTCATATGATCAATTAGGCATTGGTTCTGCAAAAGGTGCAGAGGAAGCACAGCTCAATTTGCCTGCTCACCGCGATATTTGGAAAATATTTTGTGAAAATTTCCATCTGTTTCGCGGTACACCGTCTGGAATCTGGCTTAAGCAAGAATTGGTCGAAGTATTTGGGCTAAATGAAACTCCGTCAGGTACCAATGCCGATCCTTTATTTGACCAGTTGACCACTTTGATCAATTCACCGGAGTATTCGCCAAGAGCCTTGTTCGAGCGGTTTCAGATCGAGGTTTTGGCAACCACAGATGCAGCTTATGATTCTTTGGCTGCGCATCAGACAATTCGTACTTCCGGCTGGAACGGGAACATCATTCCCACCTTTCGCCCGGACAGCGTGATAAATCTGGATCATTCAGATTGGCGTAAAAATATTGCCCAACTTGAGCACACCAGTGGAGTTGAGATTACTACGTATGCGAATTTCATTCACACACTTGAAAATCGCCGTGAGTTTTTTAAGTCAATGGGGGCTGTTGCAACAGATCACTCTGCGCTTTCGGCTCGAACGATCCATTTGTCTGAAAACGAAGCAGCCCAAATCTTTGAGCGCGCATTGCACGGTCAAAGCGATCCGGGAGATGCAGAAGTTTTTACCGCGCACATGTTAATGGAAATGGCGCGGATGAGTTGTGAAGATGGATTGGTCATGCAACTTCATCCAGGTGTAAAGCGTAATCTTCATCTGGTAATATGGAAACGTTACGGACCGGATAGAGGGTTTGACATTCCGGTCGCTGCCGAGTTTGCATTGAATTTACAGCCTCTCTTAAACCGGTTTGGCAGCCATCCAAATTTCTCATTGATTCTATTTACGTTGGATGAAACAACCTATGCAAGGGAACTGGCTCCACTTGCGGGAGCCTATCCGGCTGTAAAATTAGGCCCACCCTGGTGGTTTAATGACAGTGTGAATGGGATGGCACGCTTTTTTGATCAGGTGATGGAGACGGCTGGTGTGTATAACACAGCAGGTTTCAATGATGATACCCGGGCTTTTTGCTCCATTCCTGCCCGGCATGATGTCTGGCGGCGTACCTCTGCCAATTGGTTAGCTGGCCTGGTGGTGCGTCATTTTATCAGCCAGACCGAGGCGTGCGAGATGATTAAACTATTGGCGGTTGATCTGGCAAAAATTGCATATCGATTGGCTTGAGTATTGTAGGAGGTGTGGAAATGGAATATTTCCGAGATCAAGTAGCAGTGGTAACGGGCGGGGCGGGCATCCTTTGTGCGGCAATGTGCCGCGCACTGGCCCAGGCTGGAGTAAAAATTGCTGTTTTGGATTTACGCAGCAGCTCGGCGGAAAGCCTGGCGAACGAGCTTTGTGCAAAAGGGTATGAAGCCATTGGCCTTGCGTGTGATGTGTTAAACAAGGAAAGCATTCTTGGAGCCGCCGAAAAAATCATGGAACGATTTGGCCGGGTGGATATCTTGATCAATGGGGCGGGTGGAAATCATCCCAAGGCTACCACGCAGCCAGGCAGCCCGTTTTTTGACCTTCCTGAAGAAGCCATTCGTTGGGTGTTTGATTTAAACTTAATGGGTACTATCTTGCCATCTCAGGTGTTTGGGAAAATGATGGCAGCCCAAAAAAGCGGGGTTATTCTTAATATCTCTTCTATGAATGCGGTTCGCCCCTTAACGCGTATTCCGGCTTATTCTGCTGCCAAGGCAGGGGTGAGCAATTTCACGCAGTGGCTTGCGGTATACATGGCTCAAGAATTTTCCCCGGAAATACGGGTCAACGCAATTGCCCCAGGATTTTTTCTTACAGAACAAAACCGATTTTTGTTGACCGACCAGGAATCCGGACAGCTTACCCCTCGCGGACAGACAATCATTCAACATACGCCGATGGGACGATTCGGCACGCCGGAGGATTTAATTGGGGCGGTCATGTGGCTGGTGTCTCCTGCGGCTGCATTTGTCACGGGTGTTGTCATCCCGATCGATGGTGGTTTTTCTGCTTTTAGCGGTGTTTAGTGAGGTCTGAGAATGGTGATCAAGCAGGCGATTGCTTCTGAAGGACAATTTTTATCCGACCAAAGAGTTCTGGAAACTTTGCAAGAAGGTCTTGCCGGAAAATATGGCAAGCAATCTGTGTTGGTGTTAATCCCTGACCATACCCGCTCACTGCCTTTGCCAAGGTTGTTCCGAGCGCTGGTGGAGATTTTCGATGATGTCCGCCAGCTTGACTTTTTGGTGGCTTTAGGAACCCATCCGGCATTATCTGATCATCAAATCAATTCGCTGGTTGGAATTAGCTCAGAGGAACGTTCTTCGACCTATCGCAATATTGGTTTTTACAACCATTGTTGGGATCAACCTGATGAATTGATCTCGTTGGGAGCTTTTGATGCGGCTGAGCTGCGCGAGATTGCGGGCAATCGTTGGCATTCGTCTTTGCCCGGTGAAGTTCCAATTCAAATAAATAAGCACATCCAAAACTATGATCAAATCTTGATATTGGGGCCGGTTTTTCCGCATGAGGTGGTTGGTTTATCCGGAGGATCAAAGTATTTATTTCCTGGAATCTCCGGGCCGGAGATGATCAATGCGACTCACTGGTTGGGGGCTTTGGCAGGAGTTGTTGATACCATTGGATTTAAAGAAACCCCAGTGCGTGAAATGATTGAACGGGCTGCCCGTTTGGTAAATGTTCCTGTTCAAATAATTGCATTGACAGTTGAAGGCCAGGATGTGTCAGGCGTATTTGTTGGAGAGGTCAAAGAAGCCTGGAATGCTGCGGTGGAGGTGTCGCAGCAGCGGCATATTTGTTGGGTGAATCGCCCGTATCAAAAAGTTTTATCCTGTGCGCCGCCAATGTATGATGAATTATGGACCGCTGCAAAAGCAATGTATAAATTAGAACCGGCTGTAGCTGTTGGTGGTGAAGTGGTTATTTATGCGCCTCACTTGAGTGAAGTCTCCCTCGTCCACGGAAAATATATTTATGAAATTGGATACCATACCTTGCCGTATTTCTTGCAGGATTGGCAGCGATTTCAACACATTCCACTGGGTGTTCTGGCGCACAGCACCCACGTGCGTGGGTCGGGGCATATTGAAAATGGGATTGAAAAGCCAAATGTAAAAGTCACTCTTGCCAGCCAGATTTCTGCTGAAGATTGTCAAAGACTCAATCTGGGTTACCTTGATCCAGCACAAATTCGAGTGGAAGATTGGCAGAACCGGGAAGATGAAGGAATTTTATATGTTCCCAAAGCCGGCGAAATTTTATATAGGGTGCGCAAATGAAGCCAACCGGTTTTCTTGTGATGGGGGTATCGGGCTGTGGAAAATCCAGTGTTGGAATGGCTTTAGCGGATATGCTCGGGTGGAAATTTTTGGATGCGGATGACTTTCACCCACCTGAGAACATCGCAAAAATGTCCGCTGGAATTCCACTGAATGATCAAGACCGTCAGCCGTGGTTGGCGGCTTTGCATGATCAATTGGTCAAAGTGATTGAGACAGGAAACCACCCGGTTCTGGCTTGTTCAGCTTTAAAAGAACAATACCGGCAAATTTTGTTGGATGGATTGCCAGAAATCGCACTGGTTTATCTTAAAGGTGATTTTGATTTGATCTGGTCACGTATGCAGGCCAGAACCGGACACTATATGAAAGCAGAAATGTTAAAAAGCCAGTTTGATACATTGGAAGAACCCGGTCAGGCCATGCGTATTGAAATTAGTATTCCTGTTCACCAGATTGTTGAGAGGATCATCGAGCATTATTCTCTGGGAAGATAAATTTGCTTAGGCTTGAATAAATCGCCCCCTCCTTTTATAATTAACATACGTAAAGTATAAGTAAAATTAATTAATAAATTGGAGGAAGTATGGGGTTTATTCAATTCCCAGACGGATTTTTATGGGGGGCAGCCACTGCTGCATTTCAGATAGAAGGCGCCTGGAATGAGGATGGAAAGGGCGAAAGCATTTGGGACCGCTTTTGCCATACCCCATACCGAATCCAGACGGGAGATACTGGCGATATTGCCTGCGACCATTACCACCAAATGCCCCAGGATGTGGCATTAATGAAGCAATTTGGGTTAAAAGCCTATCGTTTTTCGATCTCCTGGCCGCGTGTAATTCCAATGGGGCGCGGTGCGGTGAATCCAAAAGGGCTTGATTTTTATAACCGGTTGGTGGATGAACTGCTGCAGGTGGGTGTTGAGCCGTTAGTAACCTTAAATCATTGGGATCTGCCGCAAGCTTTGCAGGAACAGGGTGGTTGGCCAAACCGCGATATGGTTAACTGGTTTGCCGATTATGCCAATCTGATGTTTCATCAACTGGGTGACCGGGTAAAAATTTGGTCCACGCATAATGAACCCTGGGTCATATCTTTTATGGGCTACGGCATGGGCACTTTTGCACCCGGAATTTGTAATTATCACCAGGCATATCAATCGGTGCACCATTTGCTCCTGGCTCATGCAAAAGCAGCGCAGGTGTACCGGTCGGGAAATTACGGGGGAAAAATCGGGATTGTTTTAAATATTGAAAATGCTCTTCCGGCCAGTGATTCGGATGCTGACCGCGCCGCTGCCCGCAGAGTTTCGATGCAATGCATTGATTTGTGGACAGAGCCAATTTTCAACGGACGCTACCCGCAAGAATTGATGGATTGGATTGGGCCAATGGCGCCTGTAATTCAACCCGGAGATCTGGAAGAGATAAAAAATTCCATTGATTATCTGGGCGTAAATTATTATATGACCAGCAAGGTTGCCTTTAGTGTAGGTGGGGGTATCTTGCGGCAAAAATCCAACTTTTTAACTGAACCCATGGGTGGTTTTACCCAGATGGGGTGGGGGAATTATCCGGATGGATTATTTACAGTTTTAACCACCTTAAAAGAGCGATATGAAAATCCGCCTATTATTGTGACAGAAAATGGCTGCGCAACGGAAGATATTCCGGATGCGGATGGGTATGTCCAGGATGGGGAGCGAATTCACTATCTGCGCGGACATTTTTTGGCTGCGCATCGAGCAATTCAGGCTGGGGTGAATTTGCAAGGATATATGATTTGGAGCCTGATGGATAATCTGGAATGGGCTGAAGGATTTGTCCCTCATTTTGGATTGATTCGCGTAGATTATCAAACCCAGAAGCGCTATCCAAAGCAAAGTTTTTATTGGTACCAGGATGTTATCCGGAATAATGGCCTTTGGGAGTAAGGTTTGACCTGATATAGATCTGGTAGGGTAAAGTCTTACCAGATCTACTTTTTCGATTTGATCGATGGTTAATGGGATATAAAGGGAAAATTTTTGAAATTCCTTCTTGACAAACACACAGAATTAATCTACACTGAACAAGTGTAAAGTTTTACTGTAATCTGTTTATTTTTTGTGTCTCTGGAATTAGATGTATTCCCTCAAATTAATCTAAGAAACCCACCCAAAATTATTATTACTTACAGGAGGTGTCGTCTCAATTATTACACCTGAACCCAATTCGCTCCGCTATCCGCGGTACAATTCGAAAGAATATTTCTTAAACAACCCCCTTTTTTTAATCTCAGGAGAGAAGACATGTCGAAGAAAATGATACTCGTGCTGGTTAGCATGCTGATCGTTTTTAGCATGATTTTGACTGCTTGCGGCACTCCCGCTGCAACAGAAGCCCCAGCTACTGAAGCCCCCAAGCCTGCAGAGGCCACTGAAGCTCCCAAACCCGCTGAAGCTACTGAAGCTCCAAAACCCGTTGAAATTGCTCCTGTTACCCTCTGGACCAAATTCAATGATGCCAATCCGCAAAATACCCAGGATCAATGGTTAGCCGCTGCCCTGGCCAGTTTCAAGACTGATACCAATATCGAAATCACCAATGTCTTTGTTCCTTACGACCAAATCAACAGCAAAGTTAACCTGGCCGTGCAGGCGGGTGGTGATGTTCCGGATGTATCTTATGTGGATGTGAGCACCAATCTGGGCTTCTTCATTGAGAACGGAACCTTAACCGACATTACTGACTATGTGAAGGCCGCTCCCTGGTACGCTGATCTGAACCCCGCTGCTCTGAATGGCTGCACCGATGCTGAAGGCCGCATTTATTGTGTTCCTTCCATCATCTCTGGCCGCCTTTCCTACTACTGGACTTCTGCTTACCCCGATGGCGCTCCGGTGGATACCGATGCCATGCTTGCAGCCGCTGAAGGCTTAAAGGCGAAAAACCTGTATGCGATGACCTTCAAAGGTGCTGAGTCTGCTGGTATGACCCAGATCTATGGTATGCTGATCAAATCCTTTGGCGGCACGATTGCAGATGAAAGCGGCAAGGTTGCCTGGGCTTCCCCCGAGACCGTAAAAGCCGTTGAATTTGCCCGCACTCTCTTCGCAAATAAATACGCTCCCGATGTGGCTCTTGGCCCAGGTTTCGACAACGAAACCCCATTCAAAGATGGCACCGCTGGTTACTTCTGCGCTGGTTCCTGGTCCTATGTGTACCTCAACCCGCTGAAATCACCCGATGGTCAGGTCTTTGACAATGGCGCTGCCTCTGTGGATGAAGCAATCAAAGCTGGTGCTTTGAAATTAGCTCCCCCATTAGCTGCTCCTGGTTCCAAACCCGTCTCTTTGGTTGATGTTTCAGCCTGGGGTATCCCCACTGGCGCTCAGAATGTTGACGGCGCGAAAGCTTTCATTGATTACATGATGGGCGCCCAGCAAAATGCCGATTACGCATTTGCGTATGGTGCTCTGCCGGTCATCAATAAGTCTATGGAAGATCCTCGCTTTGCTGAATCAGCCTACTGGCAAGAAACTCTCAAGATCTTTACCGAATACGGTGAGGGTTATGGTTACTTGAGCAATCCGGAAGCCAGCACCAAGATGGCCGAAACCATCGTGACCCTGATTCAGAAACCCGACCTGGATATTTTGACTGAACTGCAGAAGACCCAGGACGATCTGAACGCTCGCTAGACTACTGTCTATAAAGCCCCCTTCTCTTTGGAGGGAAGGGGGCTTTTCCAATGTATTTCCCTATATATTCTCGTACAATTTAACAATCCCCCTTAACCGGTCAGTCACATAATTGATTTTTCTGTGTGCTGATCATAGACCTGAAAAGGTTTATTGAGGTTATTTTCTAGCAACGAAGGCTCGATAGGAGGTGCCAGTGGCCGCACTCAACCCGCCGGTTAAAGGTAATGGACAATCTGCATTTGAAAAATGGAAACAAAAAAGTTTTCCATTATGGCTGTTAATGCCGACTTTGCTTGTTCTGGTGACGATACAGGTTTATCCGACGCTGTATTCGTTTTACCTGAGTTTTAATAAGGTAAAAGCCGGAAAATATATTTTTGTTGGATTCGATAATTTCACCCGTTTATTAAGATCAGGTGATTTTTATGACTCTCTGCAAAAAACAGCAGTTTTCGCGGGGAGTTATCTTGTTATAACAATTGTGTTAGGCATGGTTCTGGCACTTTTGTTAAACCGCCGGACTTTATTGACCCCAGTTTACGTCACAATTTTATTTATCCCCTGGATTTTATCGGATGTTGTCAGCGGAACAATGTGGCGCTGGTTATTCCAACAGTCTTATGGCATTGTTCAAACCGCGCTGAATCCGTTTATTAATAATGTTTCATTGTTATCCAATGATGTTGGGTCGATGATCATTGTGATTGTTGCATCGGTTTGGCGTACTCTCGCGTTCACTGCGCTGTTATTCTTGGGTGCTTTACAAACCGTACCGGTTGAGGTTAAAGAAGCTGCAGCATTGGATGGTGCATCTCGCTGGCAATCTTTTTGGCGGGTTACCCTACCGATTATCCGCCCCACTTTGTTGGTGACCATTTTAATTACCTCGATTCGCGGGATTAATTCGTTGGGTTTGATCCTGGCAATTACGAATGGCGGTCCTGGGTCAGCCACAGCCACAGCTTCTGTGCTGTTGTATCGTGATGCCTGGCAATATGGAGATTTTGGCGGTGCGGCAGCCCTGGCAGTGATCCTCTTCTTAATTAATCTGGGCATGACGCTGGTTTATTTCCGGCTGGTAAAGGTGGAGTAAAGCTATGGTAGAGTCAAAATTCCGCAGAGTTCTTGATAGCATATTGACCAATGGTTTTCTAATTATCATTTGTGCGGTAATGATTTATCCCGTTATTTACGCGCTGATGACCTCTTTCAAAACCCAGGGTGATGTCATCACCGCCCCGCCGACTTTTTTCCCACCGGAATGGTCTTTCGAAGGCTATAAAACCGTTTTTAATAGTGATATGTTCCGCTATTATTTGCCGAACACGGCGATTAATGCGGTTTTATCTTCTATTGTTACGGTTCCTATTGCTGGTTTGGCAGGGTATGCATTCTCCCGCTATAAGTTTAAAGGCTCAAAGCTGATTCAGTTAGGCATTCTTGGTTTGATGATGATCCCTGGCTTAACCAATTTGGTTGCGATGTACCGGATTGGCAGTCAGTTGAAAATCCTCAGTTCACATATGATCATGGTTTTGGTGTATACTGCTGGTGGTCTGCCATTTACTTTATGGATTATCAAGGCTTTCTTTGATGCTATTCCAAAAGAAATGGAAGAAGCAGCCTTGATCGATGGTTGTTCACCTTTGCAGTCTCTGCGTTATGTTGTGCTGCCATTAGCCATGCCGGGTCTGTTTGCCGGTTTTATTATGATGTTTGTGGATACATGGAATGAATTTTTGGCAGCCGTTGTTTTGCTTTCAGCCAACACATCTCGAACCGCATCGGTGGGTTTGTATGATTTCCAATCAGCGTTTGAGGTTGCTTACCATGTGTTATCGGCGGCCTGTATTTTGATTATGCTGCCCGTTGTGATCATCTTTATCTTTGGCCGTAAAACCTTCTTCCAGGCGATGTTAGAAGGGGCATTAAAGGGTTAAACAGATAATGGGTTTTGAGGTTCATTTTTCACAAGATGATTGGTTAAGAGTTCAGACAGCATGGAAATCTTGGTGGAACGGTACATTGGATTATCCGATGGTAACGCTGGAAGCCAACGATGATCCACACAAGAACTGGATCAAAGCATTAAATGAAATTACTCATGTGACCACTCCCTCGGGAGTGGTAGATCAGATTATTTCTGATCAGGAAGTGATTTTTGAAAATTTGCGGTGGTTCGGCTCCGCCTTTCCAAAGTTCTTTATTAATTACGGTCCTGGTGTGGTTGCAGCCTTTCTTGGTTCCACTTTAAATATTGTGCCGGGTACAACCTGGTTTGAAGCATTGGGTGTCAATAGCCTGGCTGAGATTAAATTGGACGCTTTGCCAGAATCCAGTTGGTGGCGCTTGATCCGCGAGCTTTCAAAAGAGTCGGCACAGCGGTGGCGGGGAAAGGTAGCGGTTGGGCATACCGATTTGGGCGGAAATCTGGATATTCTGGCCAGTCTGCGAGGAACGCAACCTTTATTAACCGACCTGGTTGATGATCCGATCAAGGTTGAGCGGCTAATCCGGCAAATAACACAATATTGGTTGGATTATTATGATGCTTTGTTTGATTTAATCCAACCGGTTGGGATGGGGTGTTGTGGGTGGAGTCCCTTATGGGCTCCTGGCCGGTTATATATGCTGCAGTCCGACTTCTCTTACATGATCTCCAACCGGATGTTTCAGCGGTTTGTGATGCCGGATTTGCAAGCCTGTTGTGAATCACTGGATTACGCGTTTTACCATCTGGATGGTCCGGGTGAAATCCGGCATCTGGATTCGCTGTTGGCCATTCCGCGGCTGCGCGGCATCCAATGGATTCCGGGAGCAGGCCAGCCTTCGGCAGAAGATTGGCCGGACATTTTGAAACGGATCCGCCAGGGTAATAAATTATGCCAGGTGTATGTTGGCCGTGAGGGGGCTTTTAAGATCCTGAAAGAAATCGGCTGGAAAGGTTTCTGCTTCGCGATCAGTGAAGACGAACCGCTAACCTCGCAAGAAGCGGCAGAGTTTATCAAAGAGTTTTACAGAGCTGCTTCTCTAATTGGTTAATGTAGGCTCAGGCAGGGACGATCGTTGTTATGATGGATCGAACCTGCCTTTGTATTTAATGATTCAAACAAAATTTTACTGGTAACCTTATTAAAAAAGCCTACGGCTTAAAACAGTATAAAAAATCTCCTGGGAATATTTCAAACCCAGGAGATTTTTTGATACGATATTACCTTGATTAGCTCAGGATAGTCTGGATCATGCCCAGAAAACCATCTGCAGCACGTTCAAGGTCCGTGACTTTCATTCGCTCATTGACCGTATGTGCGTCTGGTTCCGTTCCTGGGCCAAAACCGATGGTCGGAACACCAGCGATACCTCCGCTGTACGAACCATTGGTGCAGAATCCAAAAGAACCTAGTTTAGGTTCAATCCCGCTGTTTTGCAACCCTTTCAAAGCAGCCCGCACCAGAGGGTGATCCGGCTCAAAAGACCAGGCGGGGAAGAATTTCAACCCTTTCAGGATTTTTCCTGTATAGGTCTTTTCTTCGCCGTCCAATACGGTGATGTGGTATTGGATATCTTTCAATGCTGGCAGTGCCTTGATAGCTGCTAAAATCCCATCAGGGGTTTCGCCTGGAACCAATCGGCGGTCATAAGAAACTCGGCAGCGATTTGGTACCACAGAATGCCCTGGGAAGGGTTCGGAGATGATATCCGTCAGGCAAATTTGCGCACGTCCGATGACAGGGTGTTCCGGCATGGGCATATTTTCCACAGCCTGCATCCAGCGCATTATTTCATGAACTGCACAAAGCCCGGCCTGAGGTGAAGAAGAGTGCGCTGATTTGCCAATCGTTTCGACGACAATCTCAGCACGCCCGCGCCCCGCGTGGTTCAGGGTGAAATTGGTGGATTCTCCGATGATGACATAATCAGGTTTTACCTGATCCATCACCTTTTGGAGTGCAACGCCCTCCATCACTTCTTCCAGTACGGTTGCGCTGACAATAACCCGGCCAGCCAGCTGGCTGCGGTCAACACTGGCTGCAGCATAAATCATTGCCGCAATGGCTCCCTTCATGTCTGCAATACCGCGACCATAAAGATAGCCATCATCAATGACTGCCGCAAATGGATCAAACTTCCAATCGGCAGGATTGGCATCAACAATATCGCAATGCCCATCCAGCAGCAGGGTTTTCCCCGGTTTTTTCCCTTCAATGATTCCGTAAACACTGCCGAAATCATCAATAACAACCTGGTCAAACCCCAGTGTTTTCATCTCGGCAGCAATCCGTTCAACTACGGGCTGCTCTTCGCCACTCAGGCTGCGCAGACGGATGATTTCCTGTGTAAAAGTGATCAGGCGTTGTTTGTCCATTAGATCCTGCCGCCCATTGTGAGGGCCATAATGGCTTTCTGGATATGTAAGCGGTTTTCGGCCTCATCGTAGATGACCGAATTGGGGCCGTCCACAACGGCATCAGTGGCTTCGTAGCCGCGGTCGATGGGCATGCAGTGCATGTACAGTGCCTTCTTCTTTGCCAGGGACATGCGGCGTTCGTCACAGATCCAATCCTTATGCTCGTCGCACATAGACTGCACGGCCTTCGGTTCTTCGGTGACCATAATGGGACCCCAAGATTTGGCGTAGCAAACGTCTGCATTTTCGAAGGCAGCGTCCATGTCATCAATCACTTCAAATTTCGTACCGTTTTCGGCGGCATGTTTCTGTGCAGCTTCCAAGCATTTCGGCATTTGTTCAAAGCCTTTGGGATGTGCCAGGGTGACATCCATGCCAAAGCGGGTCATCAGCATGATTAAGGACTGGGGCACAGACAGCGGGCGAACGTATTTGGGGGCATATGTCCAGGAAATGACGAACTTGCGGCCGCGCAGGTCATTGCCGAATTTTTCGCGAATGGTCATCAAATCGGCCATCGCCTGGCAAGGATGATCCACATCATCTTGCATTGAGATCACAGGGATGCCAGCATGTTTGGCAAGCTCGTATTGGTAAGCCTGACCAATGTTGGTGCGGCAGTCGCGCAGAGCGATTCCGTGGCCGTAACGGCCTAAGACGGTTCCGGTATCTTTTTCATTTTCACCGTGGCCGACCTGGGTTGCTGAGGGGGTTAAGTAGATGGCGTGGCCGCCTAATTGGGTCATACCTGCTTCAAAGGAATTGCGGGTGCGGGTCGATTCTTCAAAGAACAGCATGAAGAGGGTTTTGCTGCGCAGAATATGATCGTGGACTTCACCCATTGAGAAACGGCGTTTGAGTTCTGCACCCATATCTAACAGGGATTCAATTTCATCAACCGACCAATCTTCAGTGGTGATAAAGCTTTTTCCGAATAATGTGGATTTCATGATCCTTCTCCTGTGGTTTATAAATTAGGTTTGGTTTGCAACGCCCTGATTGGGACGAAACAAATTCTGAAAGAGGTAAATTGGTTGGTAAGCTATTTGCCGGTGGTTAAACAACCCGGTAAAGTAATTCTTGGGAATTAAGCAGCCGTTGGATGTTGGTGTATTCCTCCTTTCGATCGCCTGCCCGCGTTCCTGCGGCTACATGGGGTGTCAGGATGAGGTTGATTGGGGTATCGCGATGAATTTTAATTAATGGGCTGCCGGTAGGCAGGGGTTCATAGGTAAATGTGTCTAATCCTGCCCCGACAAGATGACCTGCTTCAAGGGAATCGATTAAAGCGCTTTCATCTACCATCCCGCTGCCGCCGGCAAAAATAAAGTAGCTGCCATTTTTCATCCGGTCAAAAAAAGCCTTGTTGATCGACTGCTGCTGCTGCGGGATATAGGGTAACAAACAATGGATAACATCGGATTGAGAGACCAGGTCGTCCCAATCAGCATAGTTGATGGATAATTCCATTTCTGCGGCTTTAGGCATTGGACTGCGTTTGTTATAGAACACGCGGCAGTCGAATCCGCGCAGCATCACCGCTAGTTCGCGGCCAATTTCCCCAAAGCCCAAAATTCCAACGGTTTTCCCGCGCAAGGTATCGACACCAGTCCGACCGGTCCAGTTATAGGCAAAGGTATCTTCATCACAGCGTTGGGGGGTATTCGCCCAATCTGCTGAGTTGATTGTCCTGGACATCTGGCGGGATTGTTTCAGTAACTCCAATGAAACCATGAGCATATGTTCTGCTACGTTGACGCAGGATTGGTCTGGCCAAAAACACACTGGAATGTTGCAGTGCCTGGCTGTATCCAAGTCAATATCCCAGGTTTGCCTTCCTAGCCGTTGGATCAGGCGCAGCTGCTTTCCAGCAGTAATCATTTCCGCATCGATGTTTTGTTCCCGCTCGGTGATTAAAAATTCAACCTCGGGTAAGCGTTCGATGATTTGAGCATGGTCTGCATCTCGAAGCATGGTGATCTGCAATGATTCTGGGGCAGCAGAAAGGATATTTTGCTGGTGGAAAGCGCCGCGGTGGGTCAGGAATAAGGCAGTGTGTTTTTCCATAATCTAGATTCCTGTGCAAAAAACGATTTATCCCCAATCGGCGAAGGCATCAATGACTGGTTTAATGTCGTTCATCATGGGATAAAGAATCGGGCAGGTGACCCCAGCGTCAATGTATTCCTTCACTTTTGCGCGGCATTCTTCGGTGGTGCCAACCGCCATGACGCTGCGCACAACTTCATCCGGAATGACTTTGCTTGTGCGGATGTAATCTGCTTCGGTGGCAGGCCAGCTCATCATGGATTGAACTTTTTCAAGCAGTTCTTCACTTACGCCGCTGGCTTTCATGATATGCGGTTCAGTTGCCAGGTAGTAAGCCACCAATTTTTTGCCTTCTTCCATCGCGGCTTTGGGGTCTTTGTCGGAAAGGCAGCAGACGAGGAGCTCGGGACGGTCAACATCCTGTAATGTTTTACCGGCTTTCTGGGCGCCTTTTTCAACCAGGGCTACAGCGCGGCGAATATAATCCACCGATACAACATAGTTGAGCACAACCCCATCACAAATCTCACCGGAGAGTTCGAGCATCTGATCACCGGTTGCACCAATATAGATGGGAATATCACGCGGGCTGGTATCTCCAAAGGCAACATCCAGGCGGATGCGGTCTAACTTAACAAATTCTCCCTGGTAGGTTACTTCTTCCATTGTGAATAATTGGCGCATGGATTCAACATGTTCGCGCATGGCTTTTAATGGCTTAGTGCGGTTGACGCCAACCCGGGAAGCAATTGGTTCCCACCAGGCGCCAATCCCTAACATGACTCGTCCGCGGCCGTCCACCTTGCCGCCCAACTCCCACATTGAGCTCCAGGAGGCCGCAATTACGGCTGGATTGCGCGTCCAGATGGGTAAGACGGCCGAACCATACCGGAGGCGTTTGGTGCGGGACAGGAATGCGCTCATCATGACGATGCAATCACGAGCCAGGCGAGTATCTGCCTGCCAGATTTCACTAAAGCCGCGATCTTCGGCGTATTGGGCCATTTCCAGCTCATACTGCATGTTATGCTTATCCTGCATATATAAAGCCATTCGCTGTGACATATTGTGGTTCTCCGATCCATTATTATTTATGAGGTTGGATAAATTTTTCCAACTTGAAACACACCTGGTGTGATAATGAGGTTTTTTAATCCAGGCGGGTTGGAATTTTCAGTTTTTTATTCCGACAAAATATCAGGAAATTGGGTACTGCCCCACTTTCCGAGCAGTATCCAACATTGCCAGATAATATTCTGGCTTTACACCCGGGTGGATGGAGTTGCTGGACGAGAGCAAGAAGCCACCACCAGGTGCGGCTGCACGAATAACCTCCTCAGTTTGCTTGCGAACTGCATCAACGGGACCATCGACCAGGACGGTGGAGCAATCTACATTGCCAATCAGGGTTAGACGATCCCCATATTTTTGCTTTATTGCGCCAATATCCATGCCGGCTCGAGGTTCAATAGCCTGGAATGCATCTACGCCAGCATCAATCATATCGTCTAATAAACTCATCACGTTGCCATCTGTGTGCTTGATATACGGAACACCGTATTTGTGGCAAAGGTCTGTGATTTGTTTTAGCCGTGGGAAAACAAATTTTCGGAAATGGCGCGGTGAAAATACGGGACCTTTTGATCCAGCCCAATCCCATCCGCCGTGGACACCATGAATCCCGAGTTTGAGCATTTCTTCAGTGAGCATTAAAGAGGTTTTTAAGCGCGCATCCAGGTAGCGGTGGATCAGGTCTGGTGCTTCGATCAGGCCGACTAAAAATGTCTCTGCCCAATCATAGGTGGAACCAATTTCCACATCGCAGCCAGACATAATCATCACATCTGACCCTAATTCTTGCAGCGCAGTTTTCACCGGTGTAAAATCCCAGTCACTTAATTTAGGTTCGGTTTTTTCAAGATGTTCAGTCAATTTTTCCAGTTCAGCCAAACCACCCTGGCGCAAGGTCGAATCAACGATGTCATAAATATCTACATCTGGAATGTACCGGCAAATGACAAATTGATTCAATTCGTGATCGGTAAACCGGTATGTGTTTTCGGCAATGATTTCAGGAGCTGTGGGATTGACGGGAACAGGGAAGATATCGGGAAATACATCCAGATCTAATTTCTTCCAAAGTTCGATTAAGTCGGCTGTTCTTTGGGCATGATATTCGTGGAACCGTCCTTCCAGAATCGCCTTGTTTTGTTCATAACCACGTGCTTTCCCGCCAAATCCACAATAATTCGGTCGGCCAAGCACATATTCAGCGGTTGGGTTATCGATCGTTAGCTCAAAAACAGGAACACGATCGGCTTCCTGATGATTGAAGGCTAATTGGGCTCGTTCTATTCCATTCATAAATCACCTCTCCAATTTTTAGAGTCTTATTAAGATAATCCCAGACCGCGACGACAATCGTCAGCTGTGTCTTTTTGAGGTTGGTCACTACCCGTCAAGATGACATTTGGAGTAAGCGGAACGCACCGGTAACGTTTCCCAGTAGCCTGGAACAAAGCATTGGCAATTGCTGGCGCCGTCGCAATCATCATTGGCTCAGCCAGATTTAACGCTCCATACGGGCCATCGCTATGGTCATACTGAATGAAAGATGCATCGATGGGGGGAATTTCTTTTGCGGTGGGGATGTGATAATCATTAAAACCTAATGCCTGAGGATACCCTTTGTGATAACTCATGTTTTCGGTTAAGGCATAACCAATTCCCATTGCAATTCCACCGTACATTTGCCCGAGCGCACCTTGTTTGAAAATGATTCGCCCGCCATCGTGCGATGCCCAAAAACCCAGCAAACGGGTTTGACCAGTACTCAGGTCGCATTCTAATTCAGCGATTTGTGCGCCAAAGGTATAGCAGTGATAGGGTGTACCGGTCCCTTTTTCAAAATCCCATATCAGGGCAGGAATTTCCCATTTGCCGTGAACAGATAATGTCAGCCCCATCTCACGTGCATGATGAACCACTTCATCGAATGACAGAGTGTCTTCGGATGGGCTGATAAAAAGTTCTTTCTGGCGCTGAATCTGCTCGGGTTGGCAGTGGAGGGCATTGGCTGCTGACCAGACGAGCAGCTGATTGAGACGCCCGGCTGCGACTCGGGTGGCATTACCGCCAAGCATGGTGGATCGAGAAGCTACGGTTGGCCCAGATTCGACGGCTGTTTGGGTATCAGGTCGTAAAATCCGGATTCGTTCCTGATTCACACCCAGAGATTCTGCGGCAATAACCTTAAATACGGTGCGGCTGCCTTGCCCGTAGTCTGTCAGACCAGAGGTCAGGGTAATGGAACCATCTTCTTCGATTTTTAAGGTTGTGGTGGCATAGTCAGCACCCTCTCCGCCCAGGCTGCTGCCGTGGAAATAGCACGCAACACCAATGCCCTTGCGGATATTTCCGGTCTGCGGTTGGCTGTATTCAAAGCGCTTGGCGTCCCATTTGGAACGCTGCCGCACAATTTGCAAACATTCTTGCAGGTGCGTTTCTTGCAAGACTTGATGACCAGTCATGGTCAGGTCGCCGGTTTTTAAGCAGTTTTTGAGCCGAAAATCGATTGGATCCAAATTTAATTTAATGGCCAGCTCGTCAATTGCCTGCTCTATGGCTCCAGCAGCTTCGGTATTTCCAAATCCGCGCATTGCGCCGGAATAACCATTATTGGTGTAGATCGATTTTGAATCTACATGAACCGCCTGATAGCGATAAGAACCGGCAGCATGGACGGTGGCACGCCAGCACGCCAGTGGTGACATGGAAGAATATGCACCGCTGTCAACCAGGAGATCCACTTTCGCAGCCTTTAATTGGCCGTCTTTGGCAGCCCCTAAGCGGATGCGAAATTCCATTGCTTCACGCTTATAGGTCGCAATAAAGGATTCTGTTCGCGTAAGAACCAGCCGGACAGGACGTTTGGTTTTCAAGGCCAGGGCACCGGCCTGAGCGCTAGTCTGGTAACCGATGTCATCTTTTCCACCAAATGATCCGCCAACATAGGCTTGAATGACCCGGACTTTTTCCGCAGGTAAACCCAAGACCATGATCAAATTATCTCGATTAATAAATGGCGATTGATCATTCGCATAGACAGTTAAACCGCCGTCTGGTTCCGGAATGGCCAACGCTCCTTCGGTTTCCAGATACGCATGTTCTTGATGTTTGAATGTGTAGGTTTCATCGTGCAGCACATCGCATTCTGCCAGGATCGGATCAGGATTGCCAAAGCGAACCAGATGCACATTAGTTAAATTGCCTGTGCCAGGTACCTCTGTGGAAGGGATGATGGGATTGTTGGGATCCAGCGCTGTATGAATGTCGGTGACAACAGGCAGTTCTTCTAATTCCAATTTGATCGCTCGGATCCCTTCCAGGGCAGCTTCTTCTGTCTCAGCAGCCACAACAGCAATGGGATCCCCGACCATGCATACCTTTTTGTGTGCCAAAATAAAAGCATCTTTAATAGGCCATCCCCAATTGCTGTGGTTGACGAAATCTTCAGCGGTGATGACAGCAGCAACGCCCGGTACGTTCAGGGCTGGGCTTACATCAAGCGATTTTATATTCGCATGGGGAAGTGGGCTGCGCAGTACTTTGGCATGGAGCATTTGCGGAAGATAATAATCTCCTACGTAACGGGCTTTACCAGTTACTTTTTCCAGGCCGTCTTCGGGTTTTATTTGTTTGCCAATATAGGTGTATTCAGCCATGATTATTCTTTGTTCCCTTCAATGATCTGAGTTGCATAGGCAGCCTGTCGTTGTAGGGCTGTTTCTTCAATGGCATCTTCAATTTGCTTATAACCGGTACAGCGGCATAGGACTTTTGAAATAGCTTCTCTAATTTCATCTTTGCAGGGATCAGGATTATTGAGTAAAAGGGCTTCACCTGCCAGCACCATCGCAGGTATACAAAAACCGCATTGCACTGCGCCATGTTTTAAGAATGCCCGTTGGAGGTCATTTGGGCCGCCATCTGCATCATGAATACCCTCAATGGTGATCACTTCATGGCCGGGCAAATCCATCGCGCGAACCTGGCAGGAATAAATTAATTTTTTATCCATGATGACAGCACATACGCCGCAATCCCCCGTGTCGCAGCCGCATTTCGTGCCAGTTAAACCCAGGTATTCTCGGAGAATAGTGAGTAGTGTAATTTTTTCGGACACTTCAATCCGGGTAGTTTTTTGGTTCAGTGAAAATTCAATGATTTTCTTCATCTGTTTTGTCCTGAGAGATTCATGTGGCGATTTTCTAAATGTAGAGTCACTCTATTAATGTTTTTCCACCATCTACAACAATGACCTGACCGGTGATGAAATCTTCTTTCATCAGGAATACAACGGCATTTGCGACATCTTCAGGCTTGCCGAGCTTTTTTAATGGGGTAGTTTCAGCAAGCTCTTGCCAGCGTTCTTCGCTCCATCCCTGGGGGATTAAGACCGGCCCAGGAAGAACTGCGTTTACACGAACTTTGGGTGCTAAAGCCAGAGCGGTAGAACGAGTCATCATCCATAGGCCAGCTTTGGATATCCCATGATGGACATAATCTGAATTGGGTGCAACGGCAGATTCGTCAATAATGTTGACAATGACTCCTCCAGCGTTTTCCATCATCCATTTCCCAACGATCTGGGTAAAAAAGAAGGGTCCGCGTGTGTTTATATCGAGGGTTAGATCCCAATCCTTCTCTGTGACCTCGAAAAATTGAACTTCTTGCATAATCCCGGCGCTGTTGACTAATCCGCTGATGCTTCCAAAGTGCTGGATTATGGTGGAGACAACCGAATGAATTTGTGTCAAATCAACCTGGTTACAGCGCAAGGCCAATACTTTTACGCCCAGAGATTCGATTTCATGAGCGGTTTGTAAGGCTGCTTCTTCTGAGCTGTTGTATGTAAAAGCAATGTGAGCCCCCTGGCGCGCAAGCGCCAGACAGATGGCTTTTCCTACCCGGTGTGCTCCGCCGGTAACCAATATGATTGACCCTGATAATTCCATCCTGGAGACCCTTTCCAATAAAAATTAACTCTGTGATGGTGTTGCTGATTGTTTTTTCTTCGCCCGGTATGCTTTGATATACCTCTTTCCGCCAGGGTCTACCCCCAACAGAAAATCAAGTGCCTGGACACTCTCTACCAGTAGATGCGTGTCTGGATTTACCAGCGCAGAGTCCAGACCGGCAGGAATGACGGCCAGTAAATAACTTAAATCCACAATCGTGGGATCTGGCATGCCGTATCCGGCATTTCCAATTCCCAGGATGGTTGATACATTAAATTCTCGGCGCAAAGCCTGCAAAGTATCATACGTGGTTTGGAAGGAGTCTGGTGAAGCTGCCGATGCAAGACAAATGGCATCAATGATGACATCTTCCTGAGGAATGCCGGCTTCGCGAGCTGCATTTAATATGACCCGGGTTTCTGAAAGTCGTTCCGATACTGTTTCAGGAACACCTGTGGTTTTGCCAATGGGTAAACCCGCGATGGCCGCCTTAAATTTACGCGCCAGAGGTAATAAATCGTCTAATAAAGGCTGTTCCGCAGTCACAGAGTTAATAATCGCTTTGCTGGGGGCGATTGCCTCCAGCGCGGTGCTGAGCGCCTGTGGATTTCGAGAATCAAGAGAAATAAAGCAGCCTAATTCTTCATTGATGCGGCGGGCGATCAACGGTAGAAGAAATGTTTCATCCAGGTCTGGGTGACATACCAAAATATCTACCGTGTTGATCCCCTTGTCCATCCCTGCTTTGGCCAGTTCAACCAGCCGGTCGGTTTTTCCTGAGCGCAAATCTTGAAAAACAAGTGGATTTTGATCCATGATTCGCAATTGGTCATTGATTAAAAGTACCGGCTTGCCGGGGCCGAACTCGATTGTGGTGGTGGGGGAGGACAGAGTTGTCAAAGGTTATTTCTCCAGATTCGCTTAAAGCGATCCTTCTAATTTCCAAAATTGCTCGGCGATTTGATGAAGCTGACAGCGAAGTCCTTCTTCATCTGCTCCCAGAACAACGCTGTTTTTCATCAAGATCTTTCCGGCACAAACCGTACCGGTCACATCGGTTTGGTGGCAAAAGAGCAGCAGTTGGTCAAAAATATTGTGTTCTTTAATGGGTGTAGGCAGCTTGGGGTGGATTAACTGTAAATCTGCTTGCCAGCCAGGGGCAATGCGGCCAACATTTTCCAGTCCAATGGCTTGGGCTCCTCCTTCAGTTGCCAGGTGCCAAACCAGATTTGCCGGCATAACCTGCGGATTTTGTTGATTTGCTTTGTGGATCAGGAACGCGCCGCGCATGACTTCGAAAAAGTCGGTGACATATCCATCAGAGCCTAACCCAACGGAAACACCGGCCTCAATTAATGCCGGCACAGGGGCAATCCCTCCCCCGACCTCGCAATTGGACAGCGGCATGTGCGTCATCCGGACTTGTCTTTTTGCCATTAATTCGATCTCGGCCGCATCAATCTGGATGCATTGGGAGAGTAAACTACGCGGGCTAAGTACACCTAACTCCTCATAGTATTGGATTGGACGTTTACCGTAATTTTTCAGCGCGGCCTGAGGTTCATAGGTTCCTTCCGAACAATGGGCATGAACCAGACTGCCTGTTTCTTCGGCCATACGGTACGCCTGTTGAATAAATGGCGCATCGCAAGTAAATGTAGTGTGATAACACATCATTCCGCGCACCAGATCAGAATTAGCCTGGGTTGAGCGGATGAAATCAAAATTTTCTTGTAATCCTAATTGGCCGTTTTCAGGACTGACCCTTTGCGTGGCCTCAAAGGAGAGAATCCCGCGCAATTTCCATTTTCGAACTACCTCAGCCTGTTGGTTTAAAATTCCGGGTAAAGCATGCGGAGCTTCGACACAGTCATAAAAAGACGTGATCCCAGAGCGGATCATTTCCGTACAATTTACCTCGGTAGCGGTGCAAATGGCCTGGGGGTCGAGACGGTTCTCAATTAACGGCCACCAATACTCTTCAAGAAAGGGCATAAATCCGGAGGGAGCTTTATCCAAAGGAATTCCATGGGCGAGCAGTCCGTAAAGATGGGTATGCGTATCCACAAAGCCAGGAGCTAAAACCTGTCCAACCGCATCCCAAATTTCATCCTGGGGAAACATGGACTTTAATTTTTCGTTTGGGGCAACATGAGTGATCTGGTCGTCCTCAATGCGAACGCCAAAATTTTCGAGCGGTTTTTCTTTTGCATTAAGAATTAGCCAGGAAGGTAAGATGAGCATGGTAGATAAACCCCGGTATGTTGTTGCCCAACCCAGTTCCCATCCTGGACCAGAACCTTGCCGCGCAGCAGAGTGGTATGAACTTTGCCAGCCAGTTCTAAGCCTTCATAGGGGGAGTAATCAACGTTCTCATGCAGGTTGGTTATATGGATAGTGGATAAGGAATGCGGGTCAAAAATGACAATATCGGCATCTGACCCGGGTAAAAGCTCGCCTTTGCGTGGATGTAAACCAAATATTTTAGCCGGCGTTGCACAGCATAAGCTAACCCATTCTGGCAGGGTCAGTTTGCCGGTTTTCACGCCAAAGGTATAAATTAAGGCCATTCGCAGCTCAATCCCAGGCAGTCCGGAGGGAACATCCAGGAATGATTCGCCGCTGACATCTTTTTGTCCATTGGCATTAAAGGTGCAGTGGTCTGTGCCAATGGATTGGATGCTATGATTGAGCGAACCCCAGAGTGCGTCTTGATCATTTTTTGTGCGCAGGGGTGGGCAGCAAATAAATCTTGCCCCATTTGATGCGTTCAATTTGATGAGCTCTTCATCCAGTAATAAATATTGCGGACAGGTTTCCGCCAGAACTTGCAGACCATCTTTTTGGGCTTGCGCAACGGCATTTGCGGCTCCGGCTGTCGAAATATGCACAAAATAAACGGGAGCATGCGCAGCAGCTGCCAGTTGGATCACACGCTTTACAGCTTCAACCTCAGCCTGAGCAGGGCGGCTTTCTGGAAAATATGGAATCGATAATTGCCCAGCAGTTTGAAGATGTTGGGCAGCTTGCCGAATCAAGTGGTCTGACTCAGCATGAACCATGACCAATCCTTGATTTGACTGGACCATTTCGAAAATGGCTGTTAATTCATGATCCTGTAAATAAAAACCGGGATAGGTTGTGTAAACCTTGTATGAAGCCATGCCAGCGCGAAAAACCTCAGGTAATTGTTGTCGAATTGCTTCATCCGCAGAAATCAAAGTCATGTGAAAGCCAAAATCAATGGATGATTTTCCCTGGGCCTGGCTTAGGCGTTCACGGAAGGCATCCATTAATGGCTGGCTGGCGTTTGCTGGTTCAACAAAATCAATTACGGTTGTCGTGCCACCAAAGGCAGCTGCTCTTGAGCCTGTTTCCCAGGTTTCACTTGTGATTGTTGTTGCTGTGGGCATTTCCAGATGGACATGCGGATCAACTCCACCTGGAAGCACCAGCATCCCCTGGGCGGATATCACTTCTTTGCCCGATAAACCGGGTGCAATTGCAGTGATTTTTTCACCCTGTACGCCAATATCCGCCTTAAAAGCAGCGGTACTGGTAACCAGGATGCCGTCCTTAATCACAAGGTCAAACATGGTTTAGAATACCGGTGGCGTGATTATGGAGATCCAGGTTACTTTTTCTTTCGAATGGCACGATAATTCGGTTAAGTGTGTGCCTTCAAAGTAGATTGTGTCACCTGAATTTAAAACGTGTTTCTCATCGTCTATTCCAACACACAAAGAACCGGATAAGACCATGATAAATTCTTCAGTGGGAACGCGCAACGGCCGGACCACATTTTCGGTACCGGGTTCTAATGAACCGCAGAGAGCCTCCATTTTGTGCGTGATATCTGGAGTGAGAAGCTGATATGTGACGGAGGAATGTTCTAAATCAATCCGGGCACGTTCGTTTGCTCTGACAACGGGAGAACGGCTGGATGTATCGGTTAAAAAATACATCAGCGGAACTTCCAGCGCTTCAGAAATTTTCCGCAAAGAATTTAAGGAAGGGGAGATAATTCCTCTTTCAATCTGGCTCAAAAAGGATGCTGTCAGATTGGTTTTTTTCGCAAGGTCGCGTAAACTTAATCCAAAATCACTGCGGCGCTTGCGAATTTTTTGACCGATTGATATATTTTCTGGGTCCATAGTTTCCCTCGAAGGAAAGAAAAATAGTGTATGATGATTTATTATATGATCATTTTTGAAATGGGGGGTTTATATAAACTTTACTTTTGTTAATTGTTACTTTACAAATGTATTATAGCAAATGGAAAAATAAAAGTCAATTATGAGTATTGGCCTGTACTCTTTGTTAACTTCTTAAGATGAAGACAATCTCTTTAAGTTCTTGGAAAATAATTATGAACCGAATACACAGTCCAGAATATCATTCCGAGTAAAGAGATTGGAAATATAATCGAGTTCAAGTTGATGGAGTTTTTTGGATAATTCTGTGCGTTGATAGGGTTGATTTTTAAATGCAGTTTCCACTTGTCTTAATTCCTGCATGTTGAAGTCTCCCTGGAACGCACAGGTGAGAATTAACCCTTTTTCAGTTTCTAGGTGGGCATCCAGTTTCTTGCCAGCAAATTCTTTACTCACTGTGAATTTTGCGTAGGGGTTATTCCCATAGATCCATTCCCAGGATTGGTATTTATTGATTGCCAGTTGGTTGATTACTGCCAGGTCTTCGGAGGTTGGTTGGTATTCTTGAATGAATTGATCTTGGATCAGGTTTTGTTTGAGTTGATTTCTAAATTGATCTACCGATACTTCCTGTTGTAAATGATCTTTCAGGTTGGTAACCTCACTCCGCACAGACTTTACCCCTTTTGTTTCGAGGTGTTTTATTTTGGTAGCAAGCGCACCGCGCAAGTTGGTTAAGTCAGAGTTAAACAACAGTGTGCCGTGAAATAATAAATTATGTTTTTGCAGAGCCATTGCGTTGCCGGAGAATTTCTTTCCGGCCAGAATCAAGTCGTTGCGAGAATTGGTTTCAACCGGGAGTCCCATTTGCCTTAACGCCTGCATGATTGGAAGATTGTAGGCAGGCACATCCACCATATGGGGTGCTACGTTGCGATAAATAAAAGAAAAACATACATTTCCCAGGTCATGGAATACCGTTCCACCGCCTGATATACGCCGTAAAATCGGGATTTGATGTTCCTCTGCATAGGATGTATTTACTTCTGCCAGAATGTTTTGAAACCGGCCAACCACGATACTGGGTTGGTTTTGCCAGATCATCAACACATTCTCTTGCATTTCCGTGTTACGCAGATAGTATTCTTCGGCTGCCAAATTAATGTGTGGATCCGTTGAATTTGTCTTGATATAGATCATGGTTAATCTCATCCTGGTTAAGGTGTTCACCCCTGCCGATCCGTGACAGGGGTGAACCGAACGAATGGAGGCAACCAAAAGGCACTTGCCTAAAGGTTGAAGAAGCTTTTTAAGATCAGGTCTTCGCGAATTTCCCCTGCTTTGTGCAGTTGCCCGCTATTCATGTTCACAATCTGGACAGCGGCTGGTGAATGGATATCTAGATCCATTTTATAGAAATCTCGTCCGGATTCAACAAACAAATCTCTGAAAAGACGGCCGTAATCTTGCGAAGATTCGGTAACAAGTTGTGGAACGATTTTTTTAATTTTTTCATCGTCCCATTTCACCCAAAATTCAGATTTTCCACCATATAACAGGCAGTCATTGATTTTTCCCATCGCCGCTTCTGGATCTTCATCCACGGGTGCAACAAGGCAAAATCCACGGGCAAATTGGAGTGTACTCAGATCAAATCCCTTGCGGATCATTTTATTGACTGTTTGCTCTAATATCCGTGCCGATACCTGGATCGATGCCACCAGGCTGCTGGTCTTATGGGATAAGAGGTACACATTTTCGGGGCGGACTTTACAATCACTTGCAATTTGTTCTGCTACGGCCTCGTCTGGCAGGTCATTTGCCTGAATGCCAATGACGGCTGTATTCGCGTTGGGGTCGCGGTAATCGGTATACTGAAAACAGTGATCTACAGGGAGAACTGCTTTGGCACGGGCTGGCCCTGAGCCAATCGTTGAAAAATCGCCGCTGGATAGGGGATAACCGGAAATCTGGCTGCACAGACAGGCCAGGATTGGCTCAGCCGTATAAACCTCAACCGCCAAAACGGAAATATCTCCAGGCAGGTTATAGTTGGTCAACCGGCAGGTTGCCAGGTTAGCCATGTTGATTTCCGTGAATAAAATTCCGGCCTCAAAACTTCCTTTCTCGTTTACACCCATATCAATAACATGAGCGCGATTATTTAACAGGAAGTGTTTGCAACCAAGCTGTTCAGCATGGTCAATCAAGTATTGAACTTTGGGCATAACATTTTGATTGATGCTGATCATAGCCTATCCTTGCGTGAAGTATTTTTCGCAATTTTGAAGATGCTGCTGGATTGATTGTAAGAATCTCGCAGCCGGGGCACCACTGACAACCCGGTGATCGTGGGTAAGGCTCATGTTGATCACTGGTTTGATAAAAATGCCGCCGTCTTTACTGTATGGGACATCCTGAATGGTACCGATACCGAGAATACCGGCCTCGCCAGGATTCAGGACGGGCGTAAAATATTTTATCCCGAACATGCCTAAATTGGTGATAGTGAAAACCCCACCGCTGATTTCATCCGGGAGCAATTTGTTTTCGCGCGCTCGCTCGGCCAGGTCTTTTACCTCTTTAGCGATCTGGCTGATGGACTTTTGGTTTGCATCTTTGATCACCGGTACAATAAGTCCGTCGGGAATATCTACAGCAAACCCAATATGGATTTCGCCGCGAATAACCAGATTGGTTTCATCGATCGTTGTGCGCAAGAGGGGATGTTCTACCAATGCATCGGCGATCAGTTTGATCAAAATGGGGGTGTAGCTGAGTTTGATGCCTTGCTGCTGATAGGTGCCCTTGTGCCTTGAGTGAGCTTCAACCAGGGCTGCCGCGTCCATATCCATCGAAATTGTCGTCTGGGCAGTCGTTTTCAGACTTTGATCCATAAATTTTGCCAGCATCAACTGCATCTGGCTCATTTTAACCACCGCTGATGCCGGAGCCGCTGGTGTTGAGGTGGAACTGGCTTTCGGTAGTACCCCGGAAGCAACCGCATTACGGATATCTTCACGGGTGATCATACCGAAACGACCTGTGCCAGTGACAAAATGGTAATCGATGCCCAATTCTTTGGCAAGTTCTAAAGCCTTTGGCGCAATTTGAACATTCTCTTGATATTTTACGGAGGTTGCTGCCGGAGCTGCTGCCGCAGCGGCGGACATTACCGGTGAAACCGGGGCGGCTTTTGGTGAAGATTCTGGTTCGGAGAGGGCAGCACTTTCCAGACTCTCTCCTGCAGCCCCAATAATAAGGATCGGCTGACCGCAGGCAATCGTATCGCCCTCTTCTGCTACAATTTTCAGGACAACACCATCCACTTCGGCAAGTAATTCATTGGTTAATTTTTCGATTGCGATTTCGGCAATCACATCACCCTTCGAAACATGATCGCCTGCTTTAACAAACCAGGAATTTACAGTGCCTTCTTCCATTGTTGCCCCATAGCGGGGCATATTAATGACAGTAGCCATACGATCTCCTTGGGCTAAAACGCCATTGCTTCACGGCAGGCCTTGAGGACCTCGTCGTATTGGGGCATGACATAGTCTTCCATGCCAGGGGCAAAAGGAACCGGAGTATCCAATGAGGTTACCCGTTTGACTGGCGATTTTAAGTATTCAAAGATGTCTTCATAAACCTGGGCAGCAATTTCGGCACCATATCCCATAAATTTCGGCCCTTCTTGAACAATGACCAGTCGGCCTGTCTTGGCAACCGAATTAATGATGGTTTCTTTGTCTAGCGGGAATAAGGTGCGGGGATTAATGATTTCGCATTGGATTCCTTCATTGGCCAGATCTTGTGCTGCTTTCTTGGCGAAGTCCAGCATGGTCATTGCAGCTACGATGGTAATATCTGACCCTTCTCGTTCCACGTTGCATTGATACAAGGGAATTGAATACAATTCCTCGGGTACGTCACCTTTTTTGTTATACAGTCCTTTGTGCTCCAGGAAGATGACTGGATTATTGCAGCGAATAGCTGAAACCAACATCCCTTTGGCTTCGTACGGTGTAGCCGGAGCAACAACAACCAGTCCAGGCACATTCATCAACCAGGGTTCAATACATTGTGAGTGATGATAGGCGCAGCGAATGCCGCCACCGGTCACTGCCCGCACCACCATCTGTGCACTGGCTTTTCCTTCGTACATGTAGCACAATTTGGCTGCGTTGTTGACAATCTGGTCGTAACAAACGCCGATAAAGTCGGCAAACATTAATTCAGCAACAGGTCGAAGCCCACACAAGGCAGCACCGCAAGATAACCCAACAATCGCGGACTCGGATAATGCCGTGTCAAAGGCGCGGTGAGGCCATTTCTTCCAGATGCCTGAGGTGATGCCAAAATCACCACCCATTTTGGCAACATCTTCGCCCAGGATGAATACCTTTTCATCCCGTTCCATTTCCTGGTGCAGGGCTTCATTAATTGCTTTTGAGAATGAAAGGGTACGCGCCATTATCTTGCCTCCACTTCAATATCGGTATAAACGTGTTTTACGGCATATTCGGGATCGGGGATGGGGCTCTCGAGGGAAAACTTTACATACCCGGCGATCTCAGTTTCAACACGGTCATGAATAGCCTGAATTTCTGCTTCTGATACACCATGCACCTGGATTAGTTTTGCCTTGGTGCGGGTGAGCGGACATTTTTCTTTCCATGATTCTAATTCACCATCCGGGCGGTATGCGGCAGGATCTCCGGAGAAATGTCCCTGCCAGCGATAGGTCATGAACTCAAGCAGCGTAGGACCTTCTCCACGGCGGGCGCGTTCGGACGCACGTTCGACTGCCTCGATTACGGCTTCGATGTCGTTCCCGTCCACAACTTCATTAGGAACTTCATATCCATCAGCCCAGGTGGCAAGCTGCTTTTGCGGATGGGCTTCTGTGTAGCGGGTGGAAATTGCGTACAGGTTATTGATTAAGCAGTATATAATCGGTAGTTTCCAGGTTGCAGCCATGTTCATGCTTTCATGGCAGGTCCCTTCACCCAGCGTGCCGTCGCCCATAAAAATGGCGGTGACATCATCTGTGTGGTTATAAACGGATGCGAAGGCTGTTCCCAGGCAAGTAACAACTGTTGAACCCTGGATGCCGTTAAAGCCCATGTTGCGCACGGAAAGATCGTTCACATGCATTGATCCTCCCCGACCACCATTGACGCCAGTCTTTTTCCCAAAGATTTCTGACATGACCCGTTTTCGGTTTTCTGGGCGGCTGGAAAGGACAATTGCACCGTGGCCGCGGTGATCCGGGAATTTATAGTCCGTTTCACGCAGTGCTTCAACCACCCCGGCTTGTGCAGCTTCCTGGCCGATGCTCAAATGGATAAAACCTGGAATGGTTCCGTTCTTTGAGTATTTTTCTACTTCTTCTTCAAAGCGGCGGATTAATACCATATCCTCATAAACTTTGAGTAATCGCTCTTTTGTAAGTGCCATTCGGAACTCCTTTAACTAAGAAAACTCTTGCGAATTACATCCGTGTTAATTTCACCGGCAGTAAAACATTTCCCTGTGCGGATATTGTGGATTTGGATTTTGGCAATAGAATGGAAATCGTGGTCAATTTCATAAAAATTGCGGTGACAGCGTTCAAACACCACCCCGAACAATTCAGGATAATAGGGTGAAGATGTCTTAGATACCAGCTTGTTCACCAGGGGTTCTAACTCTGCGTCTTCGGCATCTACCCAAAACTCCACTTCACCACCATATAAAATTGCATCATTAATTCTGCCAATGGCTTTCACTTCATCTAAAACCAGCGGGGCAATCGGTGCTACTCCGCGAGTATTGACCACTTTGGATACTTCAAAGCCTTTTTCGTGCATTTTGTGGCACACCTGTTCAATCATACGGGCGGCCACCTGGATGGATCCGACAATCGAAGCGCTCGGCGCAATCAATAAATAAACATTCTCCGGTGAAACCTGGCAAGCCCGGGCA
Organism: Chloroflexota bacterium; assembly: GCA_029265085.1. The sequence goes on along the minus strand of JAJUJY010000008.1, from coordinate 1,378 downwards.
ACTTCTAAGGCGATGGCTTCAGATGGATAGCGGATATCTTGAATGCATAAAACGACTTCCGTGTGGCGGTCACGATAGGGGGTCATATCCAGGTAAGGATCACTGGGGATGGCAGCCTGAGCACGAGCCGGACCTGAACCGATGGTGGCAAATTCGCCCTGACCGAGCTGCCAACCGGCAATCTGTGATCCCAGGCAAGCAATTAACGGCTCAGTGATGAACATTTCAACTGAACCAAAGGAATGTTTCTCGTCCAGGTTCCAGGTTCCTAATTTGACAATGCCCAAATCTCCCAGTGTCACACGGGTAAACAAAATGCCAGCCTCATAGCTGCCTTTTGCATGCAGCCCCATATCAATCAGAGTTGCGCCGCACTGCATGGGGATAACTTTGACGCCGATTTCTTCCTGGCGGGCGATGATTTCTTTTACCACCTGAATGGCGAGTCGATTAATGGAGATACTCATAGAATATTTTCCTGACGATAGGACACTAAAGATTAATACCGGTTGCCGAACACATCGATAGCAGCGCCTTTTATCGGAGCGGCTTCATCAGAGACCAGGAAGAGGACAACTTTTGATACTTGATCAGGCTGAAGCATTTCATCCAATGAGATGGTGACGGCCTTATCGCTGCTCATTCGTTCGCGGGTATATTCAGTATTGACCATCCCTAAATAGATCGAATTGACGTTGATGTTTTGGAGCTTAACTTCTTCGGAAAGGATATTAGAGAAACTGACAATACCCGCTTTGGAAGCGCCATAAGCCGCAAATCCTGGAAAATATACCTTGGCGCCGGCTGAGGCAATATTCAAAATTTTTCCATACTGGCGTTTGAGCATATGTGGCAAGACAGCTTTGGTGCAGTAAAAAGAGCCGTTGAGATTTGTGTCAACCTGACGTTTCCAGTCTTCAATGGAGGTTTGGCTAACCGGCTGCGATTTATGATAGGCAGCATTATTGATCAAAATATCCACCTGCCCATATTGGTTTACCAAATGTTCCACGGTTGTTTCTACCTGGGTGTAGTCTGTGATATCCACCAACGCAGTAACAACCTTGCCACCTTCTGACTCAATTTCGGCTTTGGTTTTTTCCAGTGTGGCGGGATTGATATCCCAAATGGATACGATAGCACCTTCTCGAGCAAGGTCTTTGGCATATTGAGCACCTAAACCGCGCCCACCGCCTGTAATAATGGCTACTTTATTCTCAAAGCGTTTCATCTCTTTATCCTTTATCCTGATATGGCTTTTGTTAGAACAAGCTCGCAATTTTCGACATGTTGATCAATGACTTCGCTGATATGCGCCCGGTCTTTTTGTTCGATCAGCGTTATGATGTTTTGGTGATCCTGGATCAGGTTCTCGATC
>JAJUJY010000105.1 GCA_029265085.1 Chloroflexota bacterium | reverse complement strand
CAAATTACCTTGTTTTGTTTCCTCGTGGGTTCATCTCTACCCCAACGACTGGTTTTGGATGGTGGCCTGTTAACGATGAGCATCCTGTTGACCAATTCACAATACAATTCGTGTGCCAACAATTACATCAGGCATTTCAAAATTGGCTCGCTGCACTTGAAATAAAGGTTGACAAAATTGACCTGGTAGGCTTCAGCCAGGGAGGCGCATTATCTTTGGCTTATTCGGTTTTCTATCCAACCCAGGTCAATAAAGTTGGATGTTTGGCAGGATTTTTACCGGAAAGTATGTCTTCGTTGTTAATTTCCAACTTACTTCCATACAAGAATTTTTTTATCGCACACGGAACATTAGATGAGATGGTTCCAGTAGAACGAGCTAGACGATCTGCCAGGTTATTAGAAAATGCAGGGGCGCAAGTGGAATATTGCGAATCCGAAATTGGTCATCGCCTCAGCGCTTCATGCTTTCGCCAATTTACCCAATTCCTAAAACGGTAGATTAACGTTGTTGGAAAATTGTGAAGATCCCGACCAATACCCCAATGGATAAGAGGATTAAAATCACAAAACCAATCGGAATATTCCCGCCAATTTGTCCAACCGATTGCTCAGCATAAGTGGGGATCACTAAAGGAGCCGGTTGTGTAAAAGTCGGCAATCTCGTCGGTTCGGCAGCCACAATAAACTGGGCAGCCAATGTTGGATCGATTGTTTCGGTATAAAGCGGCGTAACTGTCGGTGGCGGCTCAACCACTGGCAGTTCTCCGGGGGTTAAATTAACCAGCGGGGCATAAACCCACCCCACGCCCCCCTGTACCCCAGGGTATTCAATCATAATCCATTCACCCAATGGGGATTTTCCTTTCGCCGGCGCTTGTTGACCAATTAACAGCACCCCAATTTTTGGATACAAGGCATTCGGCCCAGATCGGACATTGATAAACTCCTCATTTTGCCCTGGTTTTACAGTCACAATTGGACCGCTGGCAGTGCTTGTTACCGTCGCAATCGCACTGGTTGGAGCTTGAGCATAAACGGTCCCAAAATTTTGAATCAAGAGATTAAGGCCAAACAATAAGCCAATCAATATTGTGATAAGCACAATCTTAACTGTGCGCGAATTCATAAGTACTCCTTATAAGGTGGTATCTTTAACCCTTATTCCGATTATAATCGATGTATGGATCAAAGAATTTATCATGGAAAAATAAGTCCTGCAGATGTTGCTCGCAGTTTAATGACTCATTTTCACCGCGGGAATTTGCGAGTTCAACAAATTGGAAATGGTCCAAAAATCGCAGTGCAGATTGCGTCATCGGAGCGGCCATCATCCGGCGGACAAACCGCTCTAAGCATTTTAATCCAAGAAATTGAAGATGGGGTCGCTATACAGGTAGGCAAACAAAATTGGTTTGGTGTGGCTGCCAGTTTAGGATATACGGCACTTGCTGCAATGCGAAACCCACTTTCTCTTCTCTCAAGAATTGATGATTTAGCACAAGACATCGAAAATTTAAAATTAACCGATGAGGTTTGGAAAATCATCGAAACCACAACGCAATCGCTTAATGCCTCTCACCTTTTGTCAGAGCGGCTGCGGAGGATTGTCTGTGATTACTGCAATACACCCAATCCGGTTGGAGAACCGAATTGTCTTGCTTGTGGAGCACCTCTAGGGAATGTTCAACCCAGCACCTGTTTAAATTGCGGATTTGTTGTTTCTGCATTCGACAAAATATGTCCAAACTGTGGGGTAAAGACAAAATAATCAAACAGTAGGATTTCTCCACACGCGATTGTCTTGCTGGATAAATTCATCCGCCCCAGGTGGTCCCCAAGTTCCCGATTCATATACTGGCAAATTCTTACTTGAATGATTTTGCCAGGCATGAATAATTTTTGTTGTGTATGCCCATTGAGCCTGTACTTCGTCAGAACGAGTAAATAAAGTAGCATCTCCTAATAAACAATCCAGCAAAAGCCGTTCATAAGCCTCAGGCGGTTCTGTACCAAAAGCTGCTTGATAACCAAAATTCATTTGTACAGGCGCAATTTGATTAATTGGGCCAGGAGATTTCGCGCCAAATTCCAGGATAATTCCTTCATTTGGCTGCAGATTTAATATTAATTTATTAGGTGCATCACCAGCAAAATTTTGCCAATTAAATAAAGATAAGGGAGCCTGCCTGAATTGAATCACGATTTCGGTCATTCTTTTGGGCATGCGTTTTCCTGAGCGCAAATAAAAAGGCACACCAGCCCAACGCCAATTATCTAGATAAACTCTGGCAGCTAAAAATGTCTCAGTCTTTGAATCGTCCGGTACACCATTTTCATCTTTATATCCAGGAACTCTTTTACCTTCCACTGTTCCTGATACATATTGTGCCCTGAAAGTATTTCTAATAACTTCACCCTCTTGATATGGCCTTAAAGCCCTTAATACTTTTACTTTCTCATCACGGACTGCATCTGCATAAAAACCAACCGGAGCTTCCATGGCAGTTAATGTTAATAATTGAAGGAGATGGTTTTGGAACATATCCCTGATTACGCCCGCCCGTTCATAATAACCAGCTCGGCTTCCAACCCCTACCGTTTCAGCAACTGTTATTTGCACATGATCTACATAACGACGGTTCCATAGAGGCTCAAATATTGCATTCGCGAACCGAAATACCAATATGTTTTGAACAGTCTCTTTTCCAAGGTAATGATCAATCCGGTACACCTGTTTTTCGGAAAAAACCTTGTGAACTTGATTTTCAAGCGTTTCAGCCGATTCCAAATCGCGACCATAAGGTTTTTCAACAATGATTCTTGACCATCCTCCAGCTCGGTTATTTAATCCATTTTGACCAATTAAGGATATGATCGGTTCATATTCCTCCGGCGGAGTAGCCAGGTAATAAAGCACATGAGTAATCTCCTGTTGATCCAAAATATTTAACAGCTGCTGATACCCTGCAGTATCATTAAATGTGGATTGTAAATAAACTGTATTTTCAAGCAATGATTGGACAATATCCGGGTCTACCGGTTTTGTCCGGGCAAAATCCTGGATTGCCTCAGCCATATTTTTTTGAAAATTTCCATAGCCCAATCTCGACGAGCAAACCCAATTAAGACCAATTTACCCGGCAGCCGGTTTACACGATGCAATTCGTACAAAGCGGGAAGCAGCTTTCTCCGGGCTAAATCACCAGTTACTCCAAAAATAACCAGTCCAAAGGGATAATTCACTTTCAAGTCAGGAATAGTTTCCATAGCTTCTCCTGAATTATATTCACATCAGCAGGTAACAAAACACAAAACGATAATTTCGATTATATCAACTCTCAACTTGATATAAAGGATCTTGCATAATCGAGTCTCCAAACCAATTTATTTTGTGAAAAGAAATCAAGCGGGAATACATTCCAACACCAAGGGCTCCATTTGGGTAGATTAGCTTGTTACATAATCAGACAAGGCTATTCTATTGGTATAATAATTTTATTGAAGGAATTTTCTTGATTTATCTTTTCATTTACCATAAGGAATGACAACATGATTACTATAGTAGCAGACACAACATCCAGCATTCCAACAAAAGAAGCCGCTGATTTAGGGATTCCATATATTCCCCAAATCATTGTATTTGGCGAACAAACCTATCGTGATGATAACGAAATGGATACAAAAACATTTCTTAAGCGGCTTAAAGAATCTCCCGCATTACCAAAAACTGCCGCCCCACCACCTGCCTTATACCACCCAATTTATGAGACCTTTGGCGAAGAAGGAAATACAATCATTGTTTTAACCCCCTCAGCAGATGTAAGTGGTACGTTCCGAAGTGCTGAAGTTGCGGCAACAGAATTTCCGAACAAAGATATTCGGATTGTGGATACACGGTTAATTGGATCGGGTTTAGGAAGTGTTGTAAAACAAGCCCGCCAATGGGCTTTAGATGGTCTAGACGCTGACACCATTGTTGCAAAAGCAAAAAATATGGCTGCGCATGAAAAGGTCTATTTTGTGGTTGATACAATGGAATATCTTTACAAAGGTGGACGCATTGGTGGCGCAAAAATGTTGGTAGGTAGCCTGTTACAGGTAAAACCAATTTTAACCTTTATCAACGGCCGTACAGAACCTGTAGAATCACAACGCACAAAAAAACGTGCTATTGCTCGCCTTAAAGAATTAATTTATGCCGATTATCCCCGAGGCAAAAACGGTCATCTGACTTTAATGCATAGCGACGCTGAAGAAGAGGCGAAATTATTGGCTGAGGAATTAAAAGCCAATTTAGGCATATCAGAAATCGGCATATATGATTTACCACCTGCTATTTTGGTTCATGCAGGACCTGGTGTAATGGCAGCCAGTTTTTTCACTGAAAGTTAAAACCACAACAAAAAACCGCCCCATACTTTTGGAGCGGTTTTTTCTTTACAAAGCTAATCTTAATATAGTGGCTAATTCATCATCAGTTAAGGGGATTGGATTACCTTTCATACTGCTTGCATTTTTGGACTTTGCCACCAAACCGGGAATATCACTTTCTCTGATACCATAAGTTGATAACCCCGGAATATCCAATAAAGTACAGGTTTCTCTTAACCATTCAACGCCATCATCGATAGTAGCGTTTTCATTGCCCGTTAGTAATTTGGCTATTTCTGCATAACGTTCCAATGCTGGATTTTCAGCAGACCATTCTCTCAAAGCATTTACATTGATAGCCGTCGCTTCTGGCAACAACCTGGCACAAATTGCCCCGTGAGGCGCATGAAATTCTCCGCCAATAGGCGCGGCAAAACCATGAACGGCTCCTAAGCCGGCGTTTGCAAGCGATAATCCGCCCATTAAACTCGCAAAGGCCATATCCTCACGGGCTTCTGGAACATCTCCTTCCAATACAACTCTACGAATTGACCGAGCAGCTCGCCGTATTCCTTCACGACAAAACATATCCGTTATTGGAATTGCTTTATTTGAAACAAATGGTTCAATTACCTGAGTTAAGGCATCCATTCCTGTACTTGCAGATATATGTTTTGGCATTCCATAAGTAAGTTGCGGATCAACTAGAGCAATACGCGGGAATAATCGTGGACTTCGAAGGCTCACCTTGATTTTCCCGTCCGGAACAGTCATCACTGCATTCTTGGTAACTTCACTGCCTGTACCAGCGGTGGTCGGAATTGCAACAAGGAACAGTGCAGGATTAGTTAAAGGATAACCTTTTCCCACAACCTCCAGGTAATCAAAAATATCACCCGGATTATTGGCCAACCCGGCAATCGCTTTTGCCGTATCGATTACACTGCCGCCGCCGATCCCAATCACCATATCACAACGGAACTCTTTAGCTATAGCCACCCCGTTGCGTACTGTATTGATATCTGGTTCGCCATCAATAATATATTCATGAAATTGGCGTTTTCCATTATTTAGCGAAGATTTCAAAACCTCTACAGATGAACTCTGTTTACCACGAACCAGTAAAACCGAATAACCACCTTCTAAATTGCTAGAAAGTTCCTTGATTTTTCCATTTCCAAAAATGATTTTCCCGGCCGTTTGAAATTCAAACACACTCATTTTCCCCACCCGATATCATCAGGACTAATGTTAATGAATTTTGTTCCCTTGCGCGCCTCTGCCATCATCGGCTCCACCGTATCGCGCCATTTCTTATAGTGATCAGTTTCCCTGTGTTTTAATTGATCATCCGCTTCCACATAAACTTCTATTAAAGAAAATTTATAGGGATCATCTTTTTGTTGTATGAAATCAAAACGCATAACTCCAGATTCTAAACGGCTATTTTTTGCATTCTCGATTGTTGCAGCAATAAAATCATCCACACACTCTTGCTTCACCTTGATTTCAACCAAAACGATATGCATGGTAAACTCCTTCTCATTAATAATTCCTTACAAGAATTTTATCCAAAAATGAAATTGTATGGGAATTAAATTAATATAAAAAAAGAGAACCAGGATTTCCTGGCTCTCTTTTTCAATAATTTGTTTTACACTTCAGGTACTGGACGCTTACTCTGCCAAATTGCCCAGACAACTCCGCCAAGTAGCGCTACCACAACTGCCCAACTGACAACTGAGTCAAGCTTGAAATTAACGATAAGCGGCGCGGCCAATAAACTAACCAGGTTGACCACCTTGATCATCGGGTTAAGTGCAGGACCAGCAGTATCCTTTAATGGATCACCCACTGTATCACCCACAACACCAGCTTTGTGCCGTTCAGAACCTTTGCCTGAATTTAGCACAAGATCACGCGGCTCGTCTTCAATTGCTTTCTTAGCATTGTCCCATGCTCCACCTGCGTTCGCCATGAAGACAGCCAACAATTGACCGCTTAAAATTACCCCAGCCAGAAAACCACCCAACGCCTCAACCTGCAAAAGCAAGCCGACCAATAACGGCATTGCGATTGAGATCACAGCCAATGGGATCAGTTCTTTTTGCGCAGAACGAGTCGAGATAGAGACTACTTTTGCATAGTCTGGCTTTACCGTTCCTTCCATAATGCCCGGAATTCGGAATTGGTTTCGTACTTCTTCCACAATCTGGCTGGCCGCGCGTGACACCGCACGAATGGATAATGAACTGAAAATCCAGGGCAGTGCGCCGCCTAACAAGAAGCCAATGAAAACCGTGGTTTCAGAAACACGGATAGCCGTCAATGCGCCTTCGGCCACTTTATTAACATCGGTAATAAATGAGGCGAACAAGCTAACCGCTGCAATGACAGCCGATGCGATTGCAACACCTTTTGTAATTGCCTTGGTTGTATTTCCAACAGCATCCAGGTCAGCCATAATCTGACGAGCTTTTAATGTGGCTTCATCCGTCATATCATGCCAGGCCATTTCAGCAATACCATTTGCATTATCAGAAATTGGCCCATATGAGTCCATGGCAACATTATTACCAGTATGGCTTAACATACCAATACCAATCATTGCCACTGCATACAAAACATAATCTGCGCCATCCCCTCTATAGAGAAGTTGAGCAAACATGAAAGAGATCGCAATGACAAACAACGCCCAAACGCTGGATTCCATACCGACAGACAACCCAGACAAAATCGTGGTTGCCGGACCAGTTTTGGTAGATTTAACAATTTCCTGAACAGGTGCTCGTTTTGTCGCGGTAAAGTATGAAGTTAATGGATTAAACACAACAGCCAGACCAACACCGATGGTCGTCAACATACCTAACCGCCAGTCATTGGCATAGTAAAACGCCAGAATGAATGCGAAAATGATCGTATTAATACTAGAAACCTCATACGACCGGAACATCGCTTCTTCTGCATCATGGGCGCGCAAGAATTTAATCGGGAAATTTTCCCAAATAGGAACAGTAAATGTTCCCAAAATGGAGCTCAACACACCAATCGCCCGGATAATTAATGGGTAAACAATCCATTGGATTTGGCCTGTGGATTCATACAAAACCAACCCCAGGATTAATGCTGAAACAATCGTAACTTCATAGCTTTCAAATATATCCGCAGCCATTCCTGCGCAGTCACCGACATTGTCTCCTACCAGGTCAGCAACTACCGCAGCATTACGAGGATCGTCTTCAGGGATGTCCTTTTCCACTTTGCCAACCAAATCTGCACCAACATCCGCAGCCTTGGTATAAATCCCACCACCAACCCGCATAAATAACGCGAGCAGCGTACCGCCAAAACCGAATCCTAACAAAGCATCTGGAGCTGCGCGTCCAAATATTATGAAGATCACCGTACCACCCATCAAGCCTAAGCCGTCAGTAAGCATACCGGTGATTGTCCCTGCATAATACGCAATAGACAGGGATTCGTTAAAACTGCGCCGGGCAGCCGAGGCAGCTCGCACGCTGGCCTGAATTGCCATACGCATCCCCAATTGCCCCACAATCAACGAGAAGGATGCACCCATAATGAACGCAACCGTTCTACCGACTGCAACGATCCAAATAACCGCACTTTCCCCATACCGTCCAAATTCACGCTGGGCTTCAAATGAAGGTTCAACAACCATCACACTCAAGAACAACGCTATGGTAAGAAGGCCAATTGCAGGAAGGATAGTTTTCAATTGACTAGAGAGATAACCATCTGCTCCTAAACGGATCGCTTCCCATACTTCTTGCATTTGGGAGGTGCCCTTGTCTTTCTTTAATACGGTCCCGCGAAGCAGCCAGGCATATACAAGGCTAATCACGGCAACGACAAGTACGCCAAGCACAGCCAACTGCTCAAAAGCAGTTGTTAACCCGTGCCTGGAAAGACCAAGTATGTCCATATTTCCTCCAGGTATTAAGGATAAGTAAATTGGGGTTGATACCCATGACGATTGGGATGCGGCTGTTTACAAGCCAACACTGTTCTATTTTAATCTACGCTGTAGAAATGTCAAACGAATAATTATGATTAATTTCCTCTAAGAAATGTAAAAAAAGTATTGAAATCACTCAATGAATGATGTATAGTGTTATGCGATTAACAATTACTTTTTTGTTGATTTACAAATGGCAATTTATGTGGTAAAGCCGTTTGTTTCTTTATTAATGGTTTGAGCATGATCGCCAGACAACACCACGAATAATATTGCTGCACTCATTTTGGTAAAATGCGGCTTGATATTCAAATTATGAATATTTGGGGTATTGAATTTTTGGATGAAAAAGCGTATTCTAATATGGCGATTTTTGCGAATATCATCATTATATTAAACACGAATTAATAAAGTTATCACAAAAAAACAGTTTTGAGAAGAGGAAGTTTAGAGAATTCATATGGAAAATCCATTAATTAATGTGGTTGATGATGAAGACGAAGAATATACTGCAATTGCGAGGTTGATAGAATTAGGTCGCCAAAAATCATTTGTTACAATTGACGATATTCTACATTTCTTTCCTGACGCAGAACAAGATGTTGAGCAGCTTGAAGAAGCTTTTGCAGCATTAATGAGTGCTGGTGTTCCATATATCGAGGACGAAGTGATCTCCGCAGAACCAAGCGAAGAAGAGCTTGGTGGCGAAGAAGATGAAGAGTCGGAAGATCATGATCGCGATATGTATATGGACGATCTTCAAAATATCGACACTGATGATACGATTGGGCTTTACCTTAAAGAAGTTAGTCGGGTTCCCCTCCTTAATGCAGAAGAAGAGGTTGAGTTAGCTCAGCGGATTGAACGTGGTCGTCTGGCACGTGAAGAATTAGCCAAAGGAAATGTTAGTAATCGCCGCAGACACGATTTGCGTAAATTGATTGAAGATGGCTGGGCTGCCCGCGAGCACTTAATCACCGCGAACTCTCGTCTCGTAATCAGTGTGGCAAAAAAATATATGGGACGAGGTGTTCCCTTTTTGGATTTGATTCAAGAAGGCAATATTGGTTTGATTCGTGCGACCAAAAAATTTGATTACCGGCGTGGACACAAGTTCAGCACTTATGCAACCTGGTGGATTCGTCAAGCTGTTACCCGTGCGATTGCCGACCAAGGGCGAACAATCCGCGTACCTGTCCACATGGGCGACCAGATCAATAAATTATTACGGATTCAACACCAATTAACCCAACGATTAGGACGTGAACCATCGGTGGATGAACTGGCAATTGCTTTAGACGTTCCGCCCAAAAAAGTTGAAAACATGATTCAAGTAGCACGGCGCCCATTATCATTAGAAACCCCAACCGATGATGAGGAAGATTCCGTTTTAGGTGATTTTATTGAAGACGATGAAGCTCCTCCGCCTGATGACACCGCCACCTACAACCTTCTTCGTGAGCACCTTGAAGAAGTATTAAATTCATTACCTCCCCGCGAAGTTCGCATCCTTCAGCTTCGCTACGGCCTATTGGATGGACAGGCATACACATTGGAAGAAGTTGGTCGGAAAATGGGCGTAACCCGCGAACGCGTTCGCCAGATTGAAGCCCAAGCCCTAAGCCGCTTGCGTCATCCAACTATTCGGCGAAAATTGCGCGATTACCTGGGTGAATAAATTAATGTACTGTCAAAAAAAATGCGGTTCACAAAACCGCATTTTTTTTCGCGATCTAGAACAAGTATAATTAAAACGAAAAATACTTGCACAAACCAGGGTTCTGGTGCATACTAATGCTGAAAAACGAATATTCATCAAGATCGGGGTGGCAATTTTCTTAAGGCTGTAGTTTATTGATTCAACCACCCATGCAAAACCACTAATCCAGGTTGCCTCATTTTTGCGCCTAAACTTCGGGAGGTTTTTAATGCCAAAAATTTCGCTCCGCGCTTATAACCGAGAAATTGAAGGGATGATTGACCGCGGCCTGACCGAAGAAGCACTGGCACACTGTCGCCACATCTTAAAGTTTTATCCGAAATATATTGATACGTATCGCTTATTAGGAAAAGCTTATTTAGAAAGCCAGCGTTATGCTGAGGCGGCTGATATTTTGCAGCGCGTTCTTTCTTGCGTTCCTGATGATTTTATTTCGCAAATTGGAATGAGCATAATTCGCGAGGATGAAGGCAACCTTGATGCTTCTATCTGGCACATGGAACGAGCTTTCGAGGTTCAACCTTCCAATACAGCCGTACAAGATGAACTTCGCCGTCTTTATGGGCGGCGAGATGGAATTGAACCACCCAAAATTCGACTGACACGGGGCGCATTGGTGCGCATGTACGCAAGGGGGGAATTATTCCAGCAAGCAATTGCAGAAATTCGTGCGGCGGTTGCTGAAAATCCACAACGAATTGATTTAGAAATCATCTTAGCCCGCATGTATTATTTAAATGGTCAAAAAGTGACCGCAACTGAAATATGCTCCCGGCTAATTAATAAGTTACCTTACTGCTTTGAAGCAAATCGAATTCTGGCAGAAATCCTCCCTACAACCTCCCGTGCAGAAGATGCACAGGTTTATCTGCTTAGAATTCAGGCGATGGATCCATACCTGGCGTTTCGCTCTTCCAACACTCAAACAACAGTTGATGTTCCAGAAAACGCAGTGATCCTGGAACAACTGGATTGGCAGCCAGGTGAAGAAATTGAAGCGAAACCAGAATGGGCTAAAACGATTGGTGTAAACTGGTCTGAAGAGCAGGAAGAAATCCTTCCAGACTGGTTTACTGAAATTAAACCCAAAGAAAATATTCAATTGGAAGATCTGGGTTCCGAACCTGTTGAACCATTGAGTGTTGATTTTTCACAAAATTCAATCGACCAAAATACCGATGACGAGATTCCCGAATGGATGCGGGAAGCTGGATGGACACCCTCATCTGGTAATACAGAAGAGGAAACGCCGATTTTTGAAGCCCAGATGGAAGATATTTCAACAGCAGAGATCCCGGATTGGTTAAAAGCGATTGCCCCGACAGAAATAACCGAAACAGCATCCACAGTAGAAGATGCTGCAATCGATTGGCTTAACACAATTCTGCCGGACGAGGAATTACCTGATACAACCGAAAAAGAAGACAAAGAAACATTTATCCCCACTTTTGAAATTCCTGCGGCTGAAACAGCCTCAGATTGGATAAATCCAACCCCGGAAGAGAAACCAACCCTGGAATTTATCGAAGAAGAACAAACACCCGATTGGTTAAGTGAATTAACTCTACCCACAGATGAAGCACTGGCAGAAACGCCAAATGTCATTGAAAATTTGGAGTCGCCAGACGAATCTGAAATTCCGGAATGGCTCAAACCTTCACAATCTATCGAAGAACCATCGCAAGAGATATCTCTAGAAAATATCGAAGAAATTACGATACCCGAAAATGAAGTTACAGGAGTACCCGAGTGGCTAATTTCAACGGAATCGATCGAAGGTGAAAATCAATCGCAAATTTCTCCAGAAATCGAAACTGCTCCTGAAATTAAACCAGCCGCCGAAGAAGAATTACCCGCCTGGTTAATAGATTTTGAAACATCCGCCGAACAAGTATCTTCGATTACTCCCCCATCCGAATTAGATACCAGCGATGTCCCTGAATGGTTGATGGACTCTCGATCAGATCAAAGCGAAATTGAGAATTTGGTAGTAGAAGAAGAAATAAGTGCCGTTGCGAAAGAAGAAATTTCACCAGAGACGATCAACCAACAACCATCCTCTGGAGAGTTGCCAGATCTTAATGATATAGACGCTACCATGGCCTGGTTAGAGTCTCTGGCTGCTAATCAAAAAGCGGTAGAAACACCTTCTTCGACCGAAGTTGTCGATCATAATGAGATAATTCAAAATTCTGTAGAAATTCCATCAATTGTCAACGAAGCTGATGTATTCACAAACCAAATTTCTGAAGACCAAACTTACCCGGATTGGCTAGCAGAAGAAGCTGAAGAAACCAATCTGCCGCTTGAGCAGGCAGCGAAGCCTGAATCAAGTCTCCCTGAGTGGTTGAGAGATTCATTAGAATCTGAAACCGAATCCATTAATAGTCAGGTAGAAAAAGTCAAAGAGCCTCCTAAAACTCCTGAGTTTGAAGTTCCAGCCAATATGGAGGAGGTTGATGTGGATGCCGCGTATGCCTGGCTCGCATCGCTTGCAGAAAATCAACCACAACCATCCGATAGCGAAATTTCAACAGAAACTGAAAAACCAATCACCACCGAAGATATACCGATGCCCCGCGGTGAAACAACCCCGATGCAAACTGAGGAGGTCGAAATTCCATCCTGGTTGGAAGATACGCATCCTACCATCATTACAACACCAAAGGGGTTGGAAACTGAAGAAAACATCCTTCAATCCGTTACTGCTGAATCGGAAGTGGTTGTATCTGAAACCAAAACACCTGAGTCGGAAATTCCAGAATGGTTATCAGACGTGACTATTCCTGATTCTGATCAAAGCACCAAAGAAGAACCTGCAGACGAAGAGTTGAGTGAATGGTTACAATCTATCACAACAGCTGAAACAAAACAACCCACCCAACAAGAGTTGGTTAAGCTTGATGCAGTGCCCGAAAATAACATTCCGGATTGGCTTGCATCTGAAACAGAAGAACCAATTCCGGATGTTACAGAACCACCTATTCTTGAAGCCCCCCAAACGGAATGGATCCGGGAATTTGAGGATAAAGAAGAAATCACTTCAATTTTGGTTGAACAACAACTAGAGGCTCCAGGAAATCAAGAAGAGATGCCCGAAGGTGATTCGGTTAAATTATTACAATTTGCCCAGGAAGCCATGACATCTCATCATATTGATCAATCACTTGAGGCATATAACCGCTTAATCCAATCCGGTGATTGCCTTGAAGAAACAATTCATGATTTACGCGATGCATTATATCGATATCCCATCGATATATCGATCTGGCAATCGTTAGGCGATGCCTATATGCGGAACAACCAGCTTCAAGACGCATTAGATGCCTACACGAAAGCCGAAGAATTGCTACGATAATTTTCGGAGGTAATTTTGGAAAGAACATTTGTGATAATTAAACCAGATGCTGTCCAACGCGGACTAATCGGCGAAATTACAGCTCGATTGGAACGACGCGGATTAAAATTAGTGGCAGGAAAATTCATTCAAGTTAGCAAAGAACTTGCAGAGCAGCATTATTCGATTCATAAGGGCAAACCTTTCTATGAGGGACTGATCAAATATATTTGCTCAACACCCGTTATGGCCATGGTTTGGGAAGGTCCGCAAGCCATTGCTGCCGTTCGGCAAACCATGGGATCAACCCGCCCCACAGAGGCTGCTCCAGGCTCAATCCGACACGATTTTGGTCTGGAAGTCGGACGCAACTTAACCCATGCATCCGATTCTCCGGAAAACGCGGAAATTGAAATTAATTTGTGGTTTAAACCTGAAGAGATCGCTTCCTGGAATCGTTCTGTTGAAGATTGGATCACAGGAAAAAATTAACCAACCGAAATCGGCAGTCAAATTGACTGCCGATTTTTTTGTAATTTTCTTGACGCATCAAGGGCTTCATGATAAACTATACCTCGTTCGGGGGCGTGGTGTAGTGGCTCAACATGCGGCCCTGTCAAGGCCGAGACCGCGGGTTCGAATCCCGTCGCTCCCGCCACTATAAAAAGACCTGCAGAGATGCGGGTCTTTTGTTTTTCCCTACTTTCTAGGCTAAATAATATTGAATTCTGCCTGGCTACTGGATAACCGATCAATTCTGATTACTCCAAATTCCACAAAGGGATATCTGCTAAATTGTATGAATCATTATCAAAAATGACTTTTAAATTATCCAAACCAAATTATTGACTTTGTACACACCTCATGGTAAACTATTGCTCGTTCATGGGGGCGTGGTGTAGTGGCTCAACATGCGGCCCTGTCAAGGCCGAGACCGCGGGTTCGAATCCCGTCGCTCCCGCCACTAAAAAAGACCTGCAGAGATGCGGGTCTTTTATATTCTGTCAGTCGTACAATAAAAACGTCAACACAAAAAATAATTGGCTGCTCAAATTTAAGAGCAGCCAAACTGCATAAAACTTTCAATAATCATTTCAATCTTTATGCAGATTGAATGATGTAGGTTGCAAACGCTACCCCTAGCAATATCGTCATTATTAATAAGAACCCACCAATTGGCCATGCTCCAAAAAATGTTGCGGCCAAACCCAATACAACCAGTGCAACAAGGCCTAAAAATCCCCACCGGGCTAATACTTGCCGCCGTGTTTGCGTAGAACTGGCTTTCAACCAAAATGCTAATCCAATCCCCAATAGCAACAGAGAAATCGCCAAACTTGAATACATTACGGTTTCTCCAGCTATACCTCGAATAGGCAGAACCAGAATTCCACAAAATCCATGCCGGGCTGGATCAATAAAAGTCTTATACACATGCACGGACGTCATAATAAATTGACCAAAAATGATATCAGCGTCAGATATTTTCCATTCCAGCTCCCAACTTCCTCCACCAGGAATTTCATTATCCAAGCGCTCGCTGCGCATTGTCACTGGACGAGCCACATCCAAAAGTATCACTGATTTTAATGGCTGATCAGAAGGATTATATAAACGCACCTTTACGGTCGCTTCTTCTGACCTGCTTATCACCCTCGGACACTCCAATGTTTTCAATTCCGCAAAATCTCTTGGTGTGTCTTTGAAATAATAAAATGTTTCAAAACTCGGCCAATTCAAAGCCACATTGATGATTGAACCTAGAAGAATTCCGAGGATCAATAGAAAAATTCCAATTGTGCTGAAAATTCGATTCGTATTCATAAATAAATTATATTGCGATTTATTTTGAATTGTTGATATTTGGTTAAATACTTTCGTTGTTAAATATGATTTAAAAATCAATTTATTTCCCAATTTGCGCTGGCGCAAAGAAGCAATCAATTAAT
>JAJUJY010000160.1 GCA_029265085.1 Chloroflexota bacterium | reverse complement strand
GGGTTGACCGGGGTGTTATACGTGCTGGACGAACCGACGATTGGTTTGCATCAACGCGATACCGCGCGGTTGATCGATATCCTGCGCCGTTTGCGCGATCTGGGCAACACCATCCTGGTGATTGAGCATGATTTGGAAATGATCGCTGCGGCTGATTTTGTGGTTGAATTTGGGCCGGGGGCAGGTAAGAACGGCGGGGTGGTGGTTGCTCAGGGCAGCACGGCTGAATTAATGGCGAATCCGGCATCGCTGACCGGCGCGTTTCTCTCCGGGCGCGAGGGGCTGCCCATGCGCAAACCGCGTACCCGTTCGCACGGAGAACTGGTGGTGGTTGGCGCACGCGAGCATAATTTAAAAAATGTGACCGCGCGCATCCCCTTAGGCAAACTGGTGGCGGTCAGCGGCGTATCCGGATCGGGAAAATCTTCCCTGATGCTGGATATCCTTGACCGGGCAGCCCGGCAGCGGTATTACGGCGCGGTGGAACGTCCCGGTTTACACGACCGGATCGAGGGTTGGCAATCCATTGACCGGGTGGTGACGGTCGATCAATCCCCGATCGGGCGAATTCCGCGTTCGAATGCCGCGACTTATACCGAGGTCTTTACCGCCATCCGCGAGACCTATGCCAGTTTGCCGGAAGCGCGCCAGCGCAAGCTGAGTGCAAAGCATTTTTCATTCAATGTGCCCGGCGGACGCTGCGAGCGCTGCGAAGGAGCCGGGGTATTAACGGTCAACATGCATTTTCTGCCGGATGTGCAGGTACGCTGCCCGGCCTGTCATGGCAAACGGTTTAAGAAAGAAGTCCTGGCTGTGAAATACCAGGGTGCAGACATTTCGGATGTGCTCTCGATGACCATCGCGGAGGCATTAGCCTTGTTTAAACGCGTCCCGGCGATTGCGCCGCGGCTGGAACTGCTGGCAGAGGTCGGGTTAGGCTATCTACAGTTGGGGCAGCCAGCGACCACCTTATCCGGCGGTGAGGCGCAGCGGGTTAAGCTGGCCAAAGAGCTGGCGCGCAATGGCGCAGGCCACACGCTGTATTTGCTCGACGAACCGACAACCGGCCTGCACCCGGCAGATGTTTCCCGGCTGCTGACGCTTTTACAGCGGCTGGTGGATGCGGGAAATACGGTTGTGGTGATTGAACACCATCTTGAACTGATTCAAGCTGCGGACTGGGTGATTGACCTGGGACCGGAAGGCGGGGAGGCTGGCGGTCAGATTCTGGCCGAAGGTACCCCTGAAACCGTGGCGCAGGTGGCTGGTTCCTGGACGGGAGCCTGCCTGAAACAGCTTGCGGCAGAGAAAGTGGTGAACTGAGATAGGTTGTCAGTTCCCAGTTGTCAAAATCTTCAAACTACTGCCTGTTTTTTTATTCACCGCAGAGCCGCCGAGAACGCAGAGTTTTTTAATTTGGCTGACGGCTACCAAGCGACTCCTCGCCTCGGTCCTCGCCCCTCATTTGCGGGGCGAGGATGCGGATGCAGGGAAGGGCTTGGGATAGGGTATTCGCACGTGTGAGGTCACGCAGCCCTCACACGTGTTGTTATTTATTGACGACTAAATGTGGAACGCTTCTCCAAGATGATCTGATAACAAAAAATCTGAATGATTTCAGTACTTCCAGGATAAAATAAAAGAGAGGGGATATCAATGAAGGATAAATTACATTTTTCAATGCGGTTTTTCCCAATTTTGGGCATCGTCCTTGGCCTGGCAGCCGCCTATCTTTTTGCGCACGGCCTGTTCACTACCTGGATTTATATCGGAGAGCATCCCGAAGGGATCGAAAAAATCATCGGGGTGGTTGGCGGAGACCGGTTGTTTGTGGAGACGGCCGCGGGTAATCTATATTCACTCCCGTTCTACGATGATAGCATTGAGGATCCAATGAGTGTGATTCCCAGGCCGCTGCAATGGCAAATAGAAGAATATCGGGCGGTAGAACCTGATCCATCCCACAAACCAATCATTCACTTGCTGTCCTGGCCGTTGTTTCAACGGGTTAAACAGGAATATGTTTTTTTCCGGCAATTGGTTGAAGGGGATGCCGTAGAAAAAATTGCCTTATCGCAAAACGGAGCGCTGTGGCTGTGGCACTCCGGCGCGGGGGGAATGGCGGGGGTCACGTATTTTATTTTCCCGATTTATGGCGCGCTGGCTGGAGGACTGATCGATAGCATCTTATTATTGGCACGGGTCCTGAATATTCGAAAGACAACATTACCTAATCATTTGTAGATAATTTATCTTTGTTTGTTCGGTAGGAAGGAGAAGCACGGCGATGGATCAACTTCAAAAAGGCTGTTCACGGGCTGAAATCGATGCCTTTGTGGATCAAACGATCCCGCAGATGACTTTAACGGAAAAAGTAGGCCTGATGACAGGTCAGGCATCTTTTTTTCGCCTGGTTTGGGATGTGTATGTTCTCAAACATTACAATCGCGCAGCCTACCCAACCCGGGCGGTCAAACGGTTGGGCTTGCCCAATATGCGCTTCAGCGACGGTCCGCGCGGAGTGGTGATGGGAAGCTCCACCTGCTTTCCAGTTTCGATGGCGCGAGGAGCCTCCTTCGACCGCGGGTTAGAAGAGCGCATAGGAGCAGCTATTGCCCAGGAAATCCGCGCACGCGGGGCAAATTATTACGGCGGTGTATGTATCAATTTGCTGCGCCATCCAGCCTGGGGACGGGCACAGGAAACGTACGGTGAAGACCCATACCACCTGGGCGAAATGGGCGCAGCGCTGGTGCGCGGTGTGCAAAAACATAACGTCATTGCCTGTGTCAAGCATTTTGCCTGCAACAGTATGGAAAATATGCGTTTTAAAGTCAATGTGAAGGCTGCTCCCAGAACTCTGCGCGAGGTGTATTTACCGCATTTCAAACGCTGCCTGGACGAAGGAGCCGGGTCGGTGATGGGAGCCTATAACAAAGTGAACGGCCACCAGTGCTGTGAGAGCCAGGAACTGCTGCAGCAAATTTTACGCAAGGAATGGGGCTTCCAGGGATTTGTCATCTCAGATTTTGCGTTTGGGATTTATGACACGGTCAAAGCGGCCAACAACGGCATGGAAGTAGAGATGCCCAGCCCGGCAAAATACGGCGCAAGGCTGGCCAAGGCAGTCCAGCAAGGCAAGGTGCAGCCTGCTGTAATCGATTCGGCAGTGCGAAATATCTTGCGGACACTGCTCTGGTTTGAAACCCGCCCTGATCCGCAGCCTTATCCTGCGGAAATAGTTTTATCCCAGGCAAACATTCAACTGGCCCAAGAAGCAGCGGAAAAATCAATGGTCTTGTTGAAAAACGAAGGTGTACTGCCGTTGCAGCGAACCAAATTGAAACGAATTCTTCTGGTAGGAGAATTGGGCACAGTCAAGAACATTGGCGATCACGGATCCAGCCAGGTGCATCCACCTTATGTGGTCACACCCTTGCAAGGGCTGCAAAAAGAACTTCCTGAAGCAGAAATTCAATATTTCGATGGCAAAGATTTGGCTGCGGCAAAAGCGGCTGCCCAAAATGCAGATGCCGTGGTGATTGTTGCGGGCTGCCGGCACAGTGACGAGGGTGAATATTTATCCGAAATGAGCAAGATTGGAGGGGATCGAGCCAGCCTGCGCCTGCGCCCAGATGAAGCAGACATGATCCAAACCCTTGGGCGGGTCAACCCGAATACCGCGGTTGTATTAATTGGTGGGAGCGCAATAATGGTGAGTGAATGGGAACCCCAGGCACCAGCGATCCTGATGGCGTTTTACAGCGGGATGCAAGGTGGAAGCGCATTGGCGCGCGTCCTGTTGGGGGATGTCAATCCATCCGGTAAGCTGCCTTTCAGCGTGGCACAGGCTGAGGCGGATTACCCACCCTTTGACCGCTTCAGCGCGGAAGTGGATTATGGGTATTATCACGGCTACACCCTGCTGGAGAAAACAGGCAAAGCAGCTCAATACGCATTTGGATACGGGTTATCGTTCACTAATTTTTCGTATAGCCAGCCTTCAGTCAAGGTGGATGGGAAAACAGCACAAATTTCAGTGAAAGTGCGGAATAGCGGCAAGCGGCAAGGGGCAGAAGTGGTGCAGTTATATGTTGGCGGCACAGGATCAACGGTTGACCGCCCGTTTCGGCTGCTGCGCGGATTTGAGAAAGTGGACCTGGCGTTGGGCGAGGAACGAGAAATCACTTTTTCTTTGCCAAAGTCAGCCATGGCGGTGTATGATGAAACCGCTGCTGCATGGGTTGAAGAAGACCTGGATTATACTGCCTGGGTTGGCTCTTCCTCACGGAAAGAAGATTTAATCCCGCTGCAATTCCGTTATAATGGGTAAAGGGATTGTTGTGCCAGTGAATTGAGGGTATATGGCGCTGAAAGTAATTTCTTTAACCATTACCGGTGGAATTGCCTTGATGTTAATCCTTGCGCCTCAGGTAATGGTCCGGCTGCAATACTGGCTGGTGGAGACCTTGTATCGCCTGAAAGGTCGCGAACTATCCGCAGCGAACCGGGCGGATTATCACTCGTTAAAAAATAATCCGCTGATATTCATGGAAAAATACCGCCTTCATATTGGTATGATCCGCCTGGTCGGTTGGGCAGCGCTGCTGATGTTTGTGATCATCCTGATGAAATATTAAAATTTCATGGCGTTTATAAATATAACCTGCCAGAATGTGCTGACATTCTGGCAGGTTATTCATTGAGGTAATAATTAATATACTGCTTTTTTGTGTTGCCGCGGTAACCGCGTTACTGACCGGGCTTTCCTTATATTTCTCGAAATAATTTTTCCACTCCGCCATCCATCCAGTACAGCAGCCGCGGCACTCGCCAGGATGCAGCCTGGCTGCTGCTCCAGATGATTTGTTGGATTTCATGTTCAACCTGGTAAATCGTCAAGCGCTGGGCAAGATTGGGAACTTGCGCACATTTGGGTGCGGACTGGAATAATCCTCGTAAAAATGGCCGAAAATCAATGCCTGATTGGGGAGGATACACACACCAATGGATCAAATGGCATAATTCAAAGTCTGCTTCACCAAACTGGGAACATTCCCAATCGATTACTCCTGAAAACTGTCCTTGATTGCATAATATATTTTTGGGGTGAAAATCGTTGTGCAGCAGCTTTGGCCCAGCCTGGAAATTTAATGCTTCAGCAGATGCGTGTAAAAACTGGAATGCATTCGCAAAAAACCGGATCTGCTCCGGCTGCAAGGATAATTCATGGGATTGCTGCTCAAGGATATCCCAATACGTTTGGTGGCCTGCTTTCCAGGTCTCAGAAAAGTGAGGAATGATTGGTATATACAAGCCAACGTCATAATGGGTTCCAGGTATTTGATGTAACCGATCCAAAAACTTTGCCACATCCCGGCCTAATTGGTTTTGCTGCACTGGCGTGGTTGCTTGATAACTGTTAATCAGATCATCCCCTGGCAGCAGCGTTGAGAGGATATAGTAAATTGTTTTTTCAGCGCTTTCGAGCGCGCCCGCGTGGAGAATTTTCGGTACGAAATCAAGACCTGCCACCCTTTCCGATTTCTCCTGTTCAATCGTCATGGGTGTTTCTGAAACCCGTAAAAGGATTTCCTGATTGATAAAGAAAATTTGTTTATCGAAACTGCCAGTAACGGATGCCAAATCCTGGATATCAATTTCATGCTTGCTGCATATTTGGTGAACTTGCTCAAATGCCATTTCCTGCTTCAATTTTTCCATCCTGTTTTCATGATTTTCTTCTATTAATCGTCAGTCAAGATCTGTTCAAAAAATCCAAACTTGCTGGAAAATATTATACGATATTCTATGATACGAATTCTCAAAAACCTCTTAATGACCACAGGCTCATGATAAGTTTGCATCTGCGATTCTAAATAATTTCTCCTTTTCAAATTGACGCAATTCCACTCCTGATGTACACTAACGCTCATGGCACTCATTCTCCTTGTTGAAGATTCCCGCGATCTTGCCCAGGTGATCCAGCGCGAGCTGGAAGCCAACGGTTTTGAAGTACAGGCTGCGTATGATGGGGCTTCGGCGCTCAGCCTGGCAGCACGCCGCCGCCCAGACCTGATTATTTTGGATTGGATGCTGCCTGGAATGGACGGGCTGGAAGTGCTGCGCCGCTTGCAGGCCAACAATCCGCCGCCCGTTTTGATACTGACGGCCCGGTCAGAAGAAGCCGACCGGGTGATTGGTCTGGAATTGGGTGCGGACGATTATCTGACCAAGCCGTTTTCGATGCGGGAATTGGTAGCACGGGTGCGCGTGCAA
Source organism: Chloroflexota bacterium (assembly GCA_029265085.1). Next base: position 3,040 of record JAJUJY010000160.1, on the reverse strand, counting down.
ATTCGCCGTACAGAACGGGTGGAACAGCTGCTGGCGGCTGACCGCCAGGGCGAAGCAAGGCCGCTGCAATACGGCGGCTTGTTCCTGGACCCCGGCTCTTACACTGCCGAACTTGACGGGCAAAGCCTGGATTTGTCTCGCACTGAATTTGACATGCTGCACCTGTTTTTGCGCAATCCAGGGCGGGCATTCAGCCGTTCCTACCTGTTAGAAGCGGTCTGGGGGGGCAGCTACATCGAAGGGGATCGCTCGGTGGATAATGCGATCTTGCGTTTGCGCAAAAAGCTAGGCGAATTAGGGGATGAGATTGAAACCGTTTGGGGAGTTGGCTACCGGTTGAGGTCAGTTCGGTGAGATGGGCTAAGTTCAATCCATTTTATTCCGCAGGACTGCCGCGGGCATTTTTTGAAGCGCTGCTGGTTTCTGGAATTTTGCTCTGGTTAATTGCCCGAGGTTCTTTAGAAATTCCTTCGCAACTGGTCAGCCAGGGATTTGTCATTGTGGCGATCTCTGGCGGGTCGATTGCTGGTTTGCGATTCCGGCGCATCACCCAGGGCGGTTGGATTATCCTGTTACAAGAAACACTCATTGGCCTGGTTTACGGTTTCTTAACCGGTTTGCTGGCGATTCTGATTGGGCTGGCTGCCGGAACGCCGAACTATATTGCTGATTCCAGCGTCGGGTTAATGCTGGGAATATTTGTTTTAACAGGGTCCAGTCTGGTGTATCTGGGGTGGCGGGTTGTCTCGGAGTTATGGATGCGTTGGACGCGCTTGACCCGCCGGCGGTTTTTATGGGGTTTGACGCAGGTGCATTTATGGGTGGTTATTATCTTAACCGCCTTGTTTTTAATTTTTGTTACCATCGGTGCCGAAAAGAATCCGCCAACCTGGATGGAAGGGCGTGAAATATCAGCCCTGGCACGTTTTGCGTCCGAATTATTAACCGGTATGTTTCCTTTGGTGTTGGTTTGGGTATTTTTGGCTGGGGTCGCCGCTGTGGGCGTGCTGCCATTCTCGGTGGTCATCTCCTGGATTGTCAGCCGTCCGCTGGTCAAACGGGTTGAATCTTTAGCAAAGGCAGCGCGGATGCTGCGATCCGGTGATCTTTCGGCGCGGGTACAACCTTCCGGTGAAGATGAAATTGCCCAATTGCAGGATGATTTTAATACGATGGCGGCTGCTTTGGAACAGGCTCAGCGGGATTTGCAGGCGGAGCGGGATAAAGTTTCTGCCCTGCTGACGGCACAAAGGGAATTGACTGCTGCGGTATCTCACGAACTGCGGACACCGGTTGCTACGCTGCGCGGTTACCTGGAGAACGATCTGGAAGAGCGCCAAGGAGCCCTGCCCGAAGCATACCGGCATGATCTGGAGATAATGACTCATGAGATTTTGCGGCTGCAAAATCTGATCGATGATCTCTTTGCCCTTTCTCGGGCAGAAGTTAAGCGGTTAGACCTGTCCTGCCGCGCGGTCGATGCTGTCGAAATCATCCGGCGGACGGTGGAAACGGTCAAACCCGGTGCCTGGGGCAGTGGGCGTGTTGAGGTGCTGGCGGATGTTCCCGCGGTTCTACCGCAGGTGTTTGCCGATCCGCTGCGGCTGGAACAAGTGCTGCGCAACCTGGTCAATAATGCAGTGCGCCACACACCGCCGGGTGGAATTGTTGTTATCCAAGCCAATGTAGAAGAGGAACTGGTCTGCCTGTGTGTTACGGATACGGGTGAGGGGATTCCGGCTGACCAGATTGAGCACATTTGGGAACGTTTTTATAAGGGAGAAGGTTCCACTGGCTCAGGGCTTGGGCTTGCTCTGGTGAAAGAACTGGTGGAAACGATGGGCGGTACAGTGGGGGTAGAAAGCCGTATAGGGGAAGGCAGCCGCTTTAGAGTCTGGCTGCCAAAAGCTGCCTGATTTTTGCGACAATTTTACGACAATTGTTCGACAGGCCTGTGACACTCACCTGATATCCTTGGTTGCGTAAGAAAGAAACTAAAGGAGTACGCAACCATGACTTATACGTGTAATTCAAATTACCTCATTGAGACCCACGGGATGACGCGCCGGTTTGGCAGGCGAACCGTGGTAAATGCATTGGATTTGCAGGTGGCTCCCGGGAGCGTGTACGGCTTTTTGGGGCCAAACGGAGCCGGGAAAACCACAACAATTCGGATGCTTTTGGGCTTGATCCGCCCAACAGCCGGCCAGGTTTGCCTGTTTGGAAAACCATTGTCCGGAAACCGGTTAAATTCACTTGCACGGGTTGGCGCATTGGTAGAAAACCCTTCTTTATATCCCAATTTAACCGGTTGGGAAAACCTGGAAGTAACCCGCCGGTTGGTGAACGGCACGCAAACGATGATTAACCGCGCGCTGAACATTGTTGAGCTTGAGAAAGATGCCAACCGGTTGGTCAAAACCTATTCGATGGGTATGCGCCAGCGTTTGGGGATTGCTATTGCTCTGCTGACCTCCCCGGACTTGTTGATTCTGGATGAACCTACCAATGGGTTGGATCCTGCCGGAATCCATGCAATTCGCGAATTGATCCGTAAACTGCCGCAGGAATATAATATGACCGTTTTTCTCTCCTCGCATCTTTTAGGCGAGGTGGAGCAGGTTGCCACGCACCTGGGCATTATTGATCAGGGGAAACTGCTCTTTCAGGGGCGGATCGAAGAATTGCAGGCAAGATTTGCTGCGGTCCTTTCCGTTGGCGCAGAACCCAAGCAGGATGCCTTGCGGGTGATTAAAGAGAATGGCTGGCAGGCCCACGCAAATGGGGACGGTCGAATTTATGTGAATGTGAACGGCCCTTCCGATGTAGCAATGTTAAATGCCCAATTGGTGTACGGCGGGTTGAAGGTAGCGCATCTTGAGCTGCAGCGCCCGCGGCTGGAAGATATTTTCCTGGAACTTACCGCCGGGTAAAATGTTGGGTTTTGGGCGGGCGAAAATACTGGTTGATCGCTGCAGCTGCCTCCCTCCACCCAATCTGCGAAGAACTACTATTTAATGAAAGGAACTCTCAATATGTC
>JAJUJY010000227.1 GCA_029265085.1 Chloroflexota bacterium | reverse complement strand
GGATGGGAACGATGTTCTGGCAGTGTATTGGGCTGTTCGCGAAGCGATCCGCCGGGCGCGCGAGGAAAATACCCCGACCCTGGTCGAGAATGCCACATACCGCTGGCGCGGCCACTCCAAATCGGATGCCAACCGCTACCGCACCAAGGAAGAGATTGAAGAATGGAAGCAGCTGGACCCGATTGTTCGTTTCAACCAGCTTCTTTTGGATGAAAAAGTGATTACCCCCGAGGAAGCCGAAGCGATTAAGAAACAGGGCTACGCCATCATCGCCGATGCAGCCCAGTTTGCCGATGCCTGCCCGGAACCAGACCTGGCGACCATTGAAGAAGGAGTATGGGCATGACCCGCGAAATTTCTTATCTCGAAGCAATCCGCGAGGCGCTGCGCCAGGAAATGCAGCGCGATGAACGCGTTTTTTTGATCGGTGAAGATATTGGTGTGTACGGCGGTGCCTTTGGTGTGACCATGGGCTTGCTGCAAGAATTTGGCGAGGAACGGGTGATGGATACCCCCATCTCCGAACTGGCCATTGCCGGCGCCATGACCGGTGCGGCTCTGGTAGGGCAGCGCCCGGTGGGTGAAATCATGTTTATGGACTTTGTCACCCTCGCCTCAGATCAACTGGTTAACCAGGCGGCCAAAATCCGCTTTATGTTTGGCGGCAAGGCCACCGTGCCGATTGTATTGCGCACCCCCTCCGGCTCCGGCACGGGTGCTGCCGAACAGCACTCGCAGAGCCTGGAAAACTGGTTTGTGCATATCCCTGGAATCAAAGTGGTCGCACCTTCCAGCCCCTATGATGCCAAGGGCCTGCTGATCGCCTCGATCCGTGATGACAACCCTGTGCTGTTTATTGAGCACAAACTGCTTTACAAGACCAAAGGTCCCGTCCCGGAAGACTACTATACCCTGCCTCTGGGCGTTGCCGAAGTGAAACGACCGGGCAAGCACCTGACCATTATTGCTACCCAGATTATGGTCAAGAAATCATTGGAAGCTGCGGTGGAACTGGCCAAAGATGGCATCGAAGTGGAAGTAGTGGACCCGCGCACGCTCAAACCGTTGGATGAAGAAACCATCATCAAATCGGTGAAGAAGACCGGCAAGGTGATGATCGTGCATGAGGCCTGCAAGACCGGAGGTTACGGCGGTGAACTGGCGGCTGTGATTGCGGGCAGCGAGGCCTTTGATTACCTGGACGCTCCCATAGTGCGTGTAGCCGGACGGGATATGCCCATCCCCTACAACCGCACCCTGGAATACAACACCGTTCCGCAGGTTGAGGATATTATTCGCGCGGCCCGTAAGCTGGCCCGCCGGGAGGTGTAATTATGCCTCAAGAAATTATCATGCCCAAATTTGAAATGTCCCAGGAGACCGGTTTGGTGGTCGAATGGTATAAAAAAGAGGGCGATGCGGTCAAACAAGGCGATGCGCTGTTGGCTGTGGAGACCGACAAGCTCACCATGGATGTTGAATCGCCGGGCGACGGCATTTTGGCCGGGATTAACTGCAAAAAGGGCGATACCGTGCCGGTAACCAAAGTGATCGCCTACCTGCTCCAGCCCGGTGAGAGCCTGCCTTCCGCCGCGCCTGCGCAAGCCGCGGCCGCCCCGGTTCAGGCTGCATCGGTTCCCGCATCCTCCCCGGCTGCGGCGGCTGCGGCAACCCCCCTGGCTGCCCGCATGGCCGAAGCCGAAGGCGTGGACCTGGCCGCGGTGAAGGGTTCTGGCCCGGCCGGACGCATCACCAAAGCGGACGTGGAAACCGCCCTGAATGCCCGTGCTGCTGCCCCTGCCGAAGAAACAGCAGGCCTGCGCGCCACTCCGGCTGCCCGCCGGGTTGCCCGCGAACAGGGTTTCGACCTGGCGCAGATCACCGGCAGCGGTCCCAAAGGCCGTATCCAGGAAGAAGATGTGCTTGGCTTTGCCGCCCAGAAACCCGCCCCAGCCGCACCGGTACTGGTCAGCCCCGAAGTGGAAGTGATCCCCTATGCCGGCATGCGCCGCAACATCGGTGACCGCTTGCAGGCCAGCTACCAGACCGCCCCGCATATCAACCTGACCGTGAAGGCGGATATGGGCGAATTTGAACGCGTGCGCAAGCAGATCAACAAGAAAGCCGAAGCCGACGGCGGTCCCAAGGTTTCCGTCACCGCCTTGATGGTCAAGGTGGTTGCCTGGGCGCTCCTGCGCAACCGCTGGGTCAACAGCAGCCTCAAGGGCGAGGAAGTGCATTTCCTCAAGACCGCCAATGTGGGCGTGGCTGTGGCTTTGCCGGACGGTTTGATTGTGCCGGTGGTCAAGGCTGCCGAGCAAAAAGCCGTGCGCCAGATCGCCGAAGAAGTCAGCGACCTGACAGGACGCGCCCGCGCCGGAAAACTGGTGCCCTCCGATGTGACCGGCGGCACCTTCACCATCTCCAACCTGGGTCCATTTGGAATTGAAGAATTTACCGCCATCATCAATCCCGGGCAGGCCGCCATCCTGGCGGTTGGCGCAACCAATCCCGAGCCGGTGGTGGTGGATGGGCAGGTGGAAATCCGCCCGATCATGCGCATGACCCTCTGCGCCGACCACCGCCTGGTGGACGGCTCGGTTGCGGCCTATTTCTTAAGTGACCTCAAGCAGGCGCTGGAAAATCCCGCGCTGCTGCTCTGGTAAAAATCCGGAAATTTGTTCCCCCCAAGCAAAGCCCGTCTCTTTCCAGGCGGGCTTTGTGGATTTTAACGGCAGGCGGCAGGTTGCAGGGAAGAAGCCGCCAGCGATCAGCTTCAGCCGTCAGCCGGAAAACCGGGGGAGAAGCCGCAGATTCTGGCAACTGACCACTTCACCCCACTCGCCACTACCCACTCGCCACTGCCAACAACCTCACCCGCGAGTTATACATGCCCTTTCCCCCAAGGGGGTGCTCCGCTGCACTCCGCGAGGAGAATCTCGCTATAATAGTGGTACGCCGCCAACCAACTTTGCCTTCACCGGGCAGCGCAAGGCGGAGGCTGGCCTGTACTTTTACAACGCAAGATTCTATGACCCGGCTCTCGCCCACTTCATCTCCGCGGACACGCTCATCCCCGGCGCGGGCAATCCGCTGGCGTGGAACCGCTATGCGTATACCCTGTATAACCCGGTCAGGTATGTGGATCCGAGCGGGCATGTGGCTGCTTGTGACCGAGACGATTGGACCTGCCAAACCCATTGGGATTATCCAGTAATACCTAAATACGATGATAAATACACCTTTACCAAGGATGATGTAGAAGCAATTATCCCTGACGGTAGGAAAGAATCTTTCACATTCGCTATCGGAATGCCTTCGAATCTTCGGGCGAGATTAAGAAACAATATGAAAATTCCTACCACTCTTTATTTTTCCCTCAGTCTTGTTTCTGATAACGCAGGTTATTTCCAATTGTTCTTAGAAACACTAGATATAAGTTTTGACCCTCGTCTTGTACTTGGGGATGGAGAGCTGGTAAATTCATCGGAACTAGCTGGTGCAGGAGCATCATTAACCAGGGGACTTATCTGGAAAGAAGATTTTCGAACTACGGATTATATGGGCAGAGCAACATCATGGGGAGGAAGCCTCGACATTATCACTGCTGATTATTACGAGAGCTTTCCTGGAAAAAATCTAAAAGGTCTAGACGTTGGAGTTAGTGCGGGGTTTCCAGTATCTGGGTGGAGAATATCGACATATGCACACCAATTGACTCCTCCTATTCCACTATTTTCCTGGTTGATAGGTAATTGATTTTACATTCCAGAATCAACAAGAAAAGTCTCATATGGATTAACCTATTATTTATGGGAGTTTGGAATGAGAAAACGATGGATTAAGCGAATCGGGATATTATCCTTGCTAATTATGGTTGCCTGTACTGTTGCATGGTCCATTGTTAGCACATCTTTTAGTACATCCCTTATATCAAAAGAATTTCCATTGACAGAGAAATGGGTAATAAAAGTTCAAGGGGATATTGAACAATTAACAATTTTAGATGACAGCATACTTGTTGCCAAAACGATATCAGAAATCTATGCATTGGATGTGCGGTCAGGAGATATCCTATGGCGGCAAAGTATAGCCTGGCATTTCTCATACCAACCCGTTTTGGCGAAGAATGGCATGCTCTTTTTGACCGATGGAAAAGGTGTACTTGCACTGGATCAACGGGATGGAAAAATTCTTTGGAAGAAGCCTCTTCGTTATCCAGCAAATGCAGATATCGTGGATGTAACCCAAGACTTCGTTGCAGTTAATGATCCACCGTACCTTGCTGTGTATCAGGCAGTTGATGGTGCTTTACTATGGGATCAGGATGTATGTAGAGAATCAGCCCAGGCCTATTTCTTCGATGCCAATATTGTTGTTCCTTGTTATGGCCTAAATGTAATTGATACTCGCACGGGAGAAATCGTTTGGGAAATTAAATCTGATGATGAGGTTGATCGGATTTGGAAATCTGCATTTGCAAATGGTGTGATATATTTTTCCCAGGATTTGGAAAACATCACGGCTTATGATGTAAAAAACCGTATGGAGCTTTGGAAAATTCCTCTGGCTAATGGTCGCTCTCAGGCCTTTAAAGTTATCGGGGACTATTTGTTTGTGACGAATGACAACCAACTCTGTGTTCTGGATCGAAACGATGGGAGGATTGTCTGGTGTGCCGGTGACTTGATAAAAGCAAAGAACCCTATCATTTTTGGAGATGTCCTATATCTATTCAATGGACTTCAAAATGGAATTACTGCTTATGACATTCGTAATGGAAGTCAAATTGGAAGGCTCAACTTCCCAGTATACAATTTCATCACAGTTGAAAATGACAAGCAATTGATGGTTTCATCAGAAGAATTTTTGATTTTTGCCAGTGGAAAAGACATATTCGCTTTTGGGAGATGAGCTATTTTGTAATAGCAACCGATCTATAAACATAGCCGTCTTTTTTTCTTTTCCATCCCTTCAGGGAGGGCCAGGGTGGGTTCTTAAAAACGTTCAGCTTTGTGATGGGTTCCAGGCGGGCAGGCATTTCAATCTCAATCATTGGATCTACCGCCTTTCACCCATCCTACGAAAAATCCTCTGTGCCCTCTGTGTCTCTGTGGTGGAAAAAAAGAAGGGTTCAGGTCACAGGCAGCAGGCCGCAGGTTCTGGCGACTGGCGACTGTCAACTTCTCGCCACTCTCATTCGCTCTATACATTAAATACAGTTTGACAGACTACCACCTCCATACAATTTTTTTGATTCTTGGATATAATAAAGTGATTATTTGGTGATGAGATTCAAACTGTCTGGCACATCATGGGGGAATTATACCCAAGCCATTCAGTACCCCGATTTGTTAGTTGTCGATCCGATTTTCTGCTAGAGAGCATTAAATAGAATATTCAGTAATTTTGCGCGCTGGATCTTTCCAATTATCGAGCATTTCACCGCGTATAAAAAAATTACGACGAATGTTATCTTTAAGCGGTTCGTCTCATGGTTTAAAATTTACGCGTGTCATTCCAGAATTGATCTCAACCTGTTGTCCGCACGGAGCCTTGCATGATCCACAATACACCTTTGTCGCCACTCCCCTTTTTCATCTATCATTCCTCGACAAAATCATCAAAACCCGATTTGCTGCGAAGAAACCTGCTGAATATCCTCTTGGCGGTTATTCTTTCGGTTTCCGGGCTGGGTATCTTCCAGCCGGTTGCGCCGGTTTCGGCTGCAACGCTGACGGTTACCTCATCTGCGAATGATGGTGCCGGAAGTTTGCGCCAGACGATCGCGGCTGCTGCGTCAGGGGATACG
>JAJUJY010000250.1 GCA_029265085.1 Chloroflexota bacterium | reverse complement strand
GGCAACTCGTGGTCATGGTGGTGAAGGCGAGCATCACTAATATTCCGTTAATCAGATATCTGACCCGTTCGATAACCTAAGTACACAGGAGGCTAGAACAGACAATGACAGGTGACATTATTTTGGCTGCTAAGTTCATTGGTGCCGGTCTGTCCATGATTGGTGCGTTGGGCGCAGGCATTGGGATTGGTTTGAGCGTTCAGGGTGCGTTGCAAGGTATGGCACGCAACCCGGATGCCTACGGCAATTTGCTCACCAATATGATCCTGGGTATTGCGTTCTCAGAAGCGATCGCGATTTACTGTCTGGTAATCGCTTTCTTGATGCTGTTTGTGCTCTAAACCACAGAAAAGGAGTTTGCTTTGGAAAAGCTAGGCCTTAATCTGGGTTTCTTGTTAATTCAAATTCTCAGCTTTGGTATCATCTTCGTGGTGCTGCGTGCCTGGGTTTACAAGCCCATTTTGAACATGCTGGATAAGCGCCGCCAGACGATTGCTCAGGGCTTGGAAGATGCGCGGGTGGCTTCTGAAGCGCGCGCAAATGCGGAACGTGAGTCCAGCAAGATTTTGGCAGAAGCGCAGGCAAAAGCGGTTGAGGTGGTTCGTGAAGCCACGGAACGGGCTGTAGCTGTGGCACGTGAGGTGCGCGCATCTGCCGAAACGGAAACAAGCAAGGTCCGCGAGCAAGCAATGGCCGAAATTAACCAAGAGCGTGACCGCGTGCTCAGTGAAGTTCGCGGCCAGATTGCTGCTCTGGCAATTGCTGCCACCCAAAAGTTAATTGGTGAATCTCTGGATGAGAAGCGCCAACATGCTTTGCTGGCCGAATTCTTCTCTGGTGTAAAATCAGGCAAACTGGTGGTTCTGGAAGGTGAAACCGTTTTGGGTGAATCCGCTGAAATTACCAGTGCACTGCCGCTTACCGGTGAAGAACAGGAAGCTGTGAAACGCGACTTATTGAGCCGCCTCGGCGCAGGTGCCTCAATCGCCTTCCGGGTGGATCCGGCGATTTTAGGCGGTCTGGTTGTGCGGGTGGGTGACCGCGTTGTGGATGGTTCGGTTGCCGGACAGCTCCAGAATTTACGCCAATCATTAAATTAATTCTGTCTGTTCAAGGTCGAAGAACATTCAGGGGTCGGGCTTGCCCGACCTCTGTTTTTATGTGCGCACAAAAGTTCAAAGAACCGTTAAAATGGGGGGGTAGGCAGGAAATATCTATACCGCCTCAGCCGGTTCTCTGTTAATTCAGCTATATCACACCTATGAGGTTAGGAGGGGAATATTGAAAGAACCAAATAAAAGTCTCGCAGAAATGTTTGCCCAAATTCCTGTTCGGGTGATCCAACCGGCGGTCATACCGGATGTGAGAGTCAACCAGATCGTCTTGGATTCCCGCCAGGTAAAACCCGGAACGGTTTTTGTTGCCCTGGTGGGGGGGAATACCGATGGCCACCGGTATATTCCAGCGGCGGTCGAACGAGGTGCAGCCGCAATTATTGGTACAAAACCGCTAGAAGAATCGATCCCAGTGCCGTATATTCAAGTAGCGGCTGCCCGGCCTGCAATGGCGTACCTGGCCGCTGCTCTATATGATTTTCCAGCACATTCGCTAACCGTGATCGGTGTGACGGGGACTGACGGAAAAACAACCACCTCGAATCTAATTTATAAAATATTGCTCAGCGCAGGAATTAAAGCCGGAATGATTTCCACCGTCAATGCAGTGATTGGTGAGGCTGAGTTGGATACTGGGTTCCATGTGACAACCCCCGAAGCACCGGATGTGCAGCGTTACCTGGCGATGATGCGGGACGCAGGGTTAACGCATGTTGTGTTGGAATCAACCTCGCATGGGCTTGCCCAGGACCGGGTAACTGCCTGTGAATATGATTTTGGGGTAGTCACCAATATCACTCACGAGCATCTGGATTATCACGGCTCTTATGAAGCGTACCGCGAAGCCAAAGCACGCCTGTTTGATTTTTTAGAGGAAACACCATTCAAACCACAAGGAAATCACCGGCTTGCTGTATTAAACCTGGACGACCAATCGTATGCTTATCTCAACGAGCGGATTCATGGGAAGAAGGTAACCTATAGCTTGACCCCTGCTGGCGATGTGTACGCGCGGGATATTCATTTTGGCGCGGATGGCATTCGTTTTACATTGGTGGCGGGTGAGCAAAAATTTGAAGTGCAATCCCCCCTGATGGGCGGGTTTAATGTCTCGAATATCCTGGCTGCAATCAGCCTGGCATTGAAAGGGCTGCACATCGCCCCGGAAGCAGTTTGCCAGGGAATTATGGCCATCCAGGCAATTCCTGGGCGTATGGAAGTGATTAACCTGGGGCAAAAATTCATTGCCATGGTTGATTTTGCCCATACCCCGAATGCGCTGCGCCGTGCGCTGGAGGCAGCCCGGCAGATGACTCGGGGACGGGTGATTGCGGTTTTTGGCTCTGCTGGGCTGCGCGACCGTGAAAAGCGCCGGATGATGGCGGAAGTCTCTGCGGAGCTGGCTGATCTTTCGATTTTGACGGCAGAAGACCCGCGCACCGAAGACTTGGGAGGAATATTGCAGATCATGGCCAACGCAGCGGCCAGCCGGGGAGGTATTGAGGGGCAAACCTTTTTCCGCATACCGGATCGGGGTGATGCAATCCGGCGTGCAATTGCACTGGCGCAGCCTGGAGACCTTGTAATTGCCTGTGGGAAAGGCCATGAGCAGTCTATGTGCTTTGGTGATGTAGAATATCCCTGGGATGACCGGGTGGCGATGCGCGCCGCTCTGGCGGAGTTTCTTGGTATCCCTGGGGAGAAAATGCCCTATTTACCGACCCAGGGTTGATTGGTATATAAAATAAAAAAGCTCCCCTTTTGCGAGAGGAGCTTTTTGCTATTTTAGTACCGGTTGCCACCGCCGCGGCGGTCACCGCGGTCACCACCACGGTCACGGTTGCCGCGATCGTTTGGACGGCCGCCGCCGGGACGCCCGCCACCTGGGCGAGAACCACCGGAAGGTCGTCCGCCGCGATCACGCGACTGTGCTTCTTCAACTGTCCAGCCTTCCAAAACAGCCTGGCGGGAGAGGCGAATCTTGCCCGAATCGTCAATATCCACCACCATAACGGTGATTTCATCGCCGACAGTGACCACATCTTCCACGGAGTTGACTCGTTCTGAGTCAAGTTGGGAAATGTGAACCATTCCATCAATATTCGGTAAAATCTCAACGAAAGCGCCGAAATCTGTGGTGCGGACGACTTTACCGGTGTAAATGCGGCCAATACGCGGGACTTCGATCAGGCTTTCGATCTTTTCGCGGGCCATGGTTTCGCCCTTGCCATTGGTCGCGGCAATATACACGGTGCCGTCGTCGCCAATGTCGATCTTGGTGCCGGTTTCTTCCTGGAGTGCGCGGATCATCTTGCCGCCTGGGCCAATAATCGCACCAATCTTGTCCACCGGGATCTTGATGATGGTGATCCGTGGGGCATGATCTTTTAACTCGGGGCGAGGTGCCGGAATAACGGACAGCATCTTATCCAGAATTTCCAGCCGGGCGGTGTGGGCTTGCGCCAGGGCTTCGGTCATAATCTGACCGGTAATGCCTTTAATCTTGATGTCCATCTGCAGGGCAGTGATACCCTTGTCTGTACCGGCAACTTTGAAGTCCATGTCGCCCAGGTGATCTTCCAACCCCTGGATATCGGTCAGGATGCGGTACTGATTTTCTTCTTTAATCAAACCCATTGCGACACCAGCCACGGGGGCTTTAATCGGTACGCCTGTGTCCATCAAGGCCAGGGTTGATCCGCAAACCGAAGCCATCGATGAGGAACCATTGGAGGCCAATACTTCAGAAACCAGGCGCAGGGTATAAGGGAATTCGCTTTCAGGCGGGATGACCGCTATCAAGGCTCGTTCAGCCAGCGCACCGTGGCCAATTTCGCGGCGTGATTGGCCGCGTAATGATTTCACTTCACCGGTGGAATATGGGGGGAAGTTATAGTGGTGGATATAGCGTTTGGTGTCTGCACCAGCCAGGGTATCCAGTTCCTGGGCCTCTTTGGGGGTGCCAAGGGTTGCCAGGGTGAGCACCTGGGTTTCACCACGGGTGAACAGGCCGGAGCCGTGTGCGCGTGGTGAGATACCAACTTCGCACCAGATTGGGCGAATTTCGGTCAGGCTGCGGCCGTCGGGGCGCGCGCCGCGTTCGATAATCCGGGTGCGGACAACGTCTTTGTAAACTTCTTCAAAGGCTTCTTTGACTTTCCCTGTAAGGGATTCGTCTTCGGCAGTAATTTCCGCAACGATGGTGTCGCGCAGGGCGTCAATGCCGTCATATAATTCGGCTTTGGTGTGCGGGGCTTCCAGCTTGGCTTCAATTTCCTGGGCAGCGAGCTGGCGAACCCGGGCGAGGAGTTCCTCGTCCATTGCGGCCAGTTCGATGACTTTCTTGGTTTTGCCAATTTCGGCGGCCATTTTTTCCTGGGCGTCGATTAGTGGCTGGATAGACTGGTGTCCAAACATCAGGGCTTCGACCATCACGTCTTCGGGAATTTCATTTGCACCGCATTCCACCATCAAGATGGCATCC
>JAJUJY010000037.1 GCA_029265085.1 Chloroflexota bacterium | reverse complement strand
GCTAAACAAAATTACTCCCACAGAACTCAGGATTGATTTCCACATTTTTCCCGTCAAGTTTGAAAACCAGACAGATAAGTAGCCAATCCAAATCCCAAAAAGGAATAGATCGAACAAGGTAATGACCACCTGAATAATATTCAATGGGATACTGACCATGACCATCCCAATCGAAACCCCAACCACAATTCCCAAAAATGGAATACTCATTAAGATAGTCAGGTATAACAATCCGTTAAGTAACAACCTGCGCCGCGGAAGAGGGTAAGACAAGAGTAAAGCCAGGTTATTTTTCTCCGCCCAACCGGTAAACAATTGGCTGCCCCTCCAAATCGTCCAGAAACAAAAAATCATTGGCAGACCAAAAGCTGAAACTGCGATTGCGACCCAGGAGTGCAGCGAACTATCGATACGGGTCTGAAATGGAAATAACAACCCCAACCATTTATTAAAGGATTGGTAAAAGTCCGCAGATTTCATTACCTCCGGACCTAGCAAAACCAATAATAAACTTACTCCTCCTAAAACCAGGCTCCAGGTAATCAGAAATTTCCGCTGATTGAACAGCGTTGGCCGGATTGACTCAACCAGCATAGCCATTCACCCCATAATATGACTGGAAAACTTCTTCCAGGCTGGGCTGCTGGCTAATAAAATCCGTGATCTTAAATTGGCTGGCTATCTTAATCAATGGATCAGGATCACCACAAACGGTACAGCGTAATTTATTTTCTTCCAGGTATAGATCAGCCAGATTAGGTAATCCTGCAAAAACATCCCGCTGAATTGGATTTGCGAAACGCAATTCAATCCGTCGCATAGCACGGGCTCGCAAATGAATTCCACGTTCTACAGCGAGCAAATTCCCTTGGTGAATAATACCGACCCGATCACATACACGTTCCATCTCGGTCAGAGACTTTGAGGAAAAGAAAACAGAACGTCCTTCCGAACGTGCTTCAGAAACCAAACGGTAAAACACATCTTGGGCTTGTGAATTCAAACCACGGGTGGGTTCATCCAAAATCGCCAGATCAGGGCGATGCATCAGAGCCTGGATCAAACCTAACTCACGCTGTTCTGCAATGGTCATGCTTCCAATACGCTTATTTAAATCAAGACCAAATTGGTCGGCCATTCCCTGAACATAATCCAAAGAAGTCTCTGGGCGCAATCGAGCCATCTGACCAATAAACTGATACCCATTAAGTGAATTGTAAAAACTCAATCCATCCGGTAAATATCCAACATATTTACGCAAAGTCAAACCCTGTTGGCGCGAATCCATACCCAAAACCAACGCCTGTCCGCGGGATGCACGAACAAAATCGAGTAAGATTCGAATTAAGGTGGTTTTGCCCGAACCAATTGGGCCGAGGAAGCCAAAGACCTCGCCGGGTTCCACCTCTAAAGACACATTGTTCAGTGCCCACCGACGACCGTAGGTCTTGGCTAAATTTTCAGTTCGAATGACCAGGTATCGCATCATCGGCCTCCTTTTCAGAGATACTCCCTATCAAGAAATACCGGCTGGTTTCCGAGGAACCAGCCGGTAGATAGAGCATCTTACTGACCCAGAGAGGGCCGAAGAGCAGGCATCAGGCTGATACCTCCTTGAAGGCTTGCCAGGATTCGAGCATTTTCTCGTATCCTTCTTCTACGATATCGACCCATTTAATGATCTCTGCCAGTCGCTCGCGTGCAGGATGGTTTTCAGCCAGCCCTGCCATACCCTCCTCTGCGGTATCACGCAGAGACAGAATACTATCCAACCGCATTTCCAAGGCTTTTTCCCATGCGTCCGTGGAGAACACATAATAATCAGAGCGTTCACCTGGTAATGAAACCCTGTCTGCTAAACCAGTCATCAACAGTGTCCGTAAATTCGTAGAAACACTACTGCGACTGACTTGAAGCACATCCACGATTTCATCCGAATCAATCGGGCGGTCGGCGAGCAGCAGAAGACCTAAAATGCGTCCGCCAATTCGCGGCACACCATAGTCTTCGTAGTGCAAACCCATATTTTCAACGAACTGGGATAAGGTAATGTTTGCCCCTAATAAGGGAGGCTTACTATCACCGTTATCCGCTTCTTCTGAAACCATAAAGCCAATACTCCTTGAACTGGTAACCAAAAAACAATACGCCTCTTCTTCAGGCTGTATTTATTTTAAATCATTTAGTTATTTTAGTCAAGACTGAAACAACTAAAACATTTACCAAACACTAATCCTTTGTGCAACAAGTACTCACGAATAAAATGTTTATCCATTCCATAATCAATTAATACAAATTGGAATGAGTTTAAAATCATTCGATAAGGCACCATTCACCCATTGGATCGCCGAATGGTTTGTGACGCATGGTGCATTCTATGATAAAATTTTCATGTTAATCTATTTTATTGAGGTGGAGTATGTCTGGACCTATTCTTGTTGCAGTGGCCTGGCCTTATGCAAACGCCGAAATTCACGTCGGCAACCTGACCGGCTCCTATTTACCGGCAGATATCTTTGCTCGTTACCATCGCTTAGCAGGCCGGCAGGTGTTGATGGTTTCTGGTTCTGATTCGCACGGCACTCCAATCACCATGCGGGCAGACGCTGAAAAAACGACCGCCCTGGAAGTGTATCAGCGTTTTCACCAGTCCTTCCTCGACCTGTTTCAGCAAATGGGTTTGACGTATGATCTGTTTACCAGCACACACACGGCCAATCACTTTGATATTGCTCAAAAGATGTTCCTGGCTTTAAAAGAAAATGGCTTTTTAAATAAAGAAAGCCAACTTCAATGGTATTCAACAGCTCAAAAGCGTTTCTTACCCGATCGTTACGTTGAAGGAACCTGCTACATTTGCGGATACAACAACGCCCGCTCTGACCAGTGCGATAAATGCGGTAACCTCTTAGACCCGACCAAATTGATTGAACCGCGTTCCCGCATTGACGGCAGCACACCCGAACTGCGTGAAACGGAACATTATTTCCTTGAATTGGGTCAGCTGCAACCTGAGGTTGAAAAATTCTTGCGAGAGCGCGAGTCGTATTGGCGGCCTAATGTACTTCGTCAATCATTAGGACAGATCGTCAGCGAAGGTCTACGCGGCCGTCCCATTACCCGTGACCTGGACTGGGGTATTCCGGTTCCCTTGCCCGAAGAAAAGGGAAAATGCCTTTATGTTTGGTTTGAAGCGGTCATAGGTTATCTCTCTGCTGCGATTGAGTGGGGCAAAATCAATGGACAAGAGGATGTCTGGCAGACCTGGTGGCATGGTGACAATTCCAAAGCCTACTATTTTATTGGAAAGGATAATATTCCGTTCCATGCCATTATTTGGCCAGCACAGCTCATTGGTACTGGCACAAAATTTGATGAGCTTTACGGAAGTGGAATTACCAGCCCATTGATCCTGCCGCATGACGTGCCTGCCAATGAATTCATGAATTTGGAAGGACAAAAGATCTCTGGCAGCCGCAATTGGGCAGTATGGGCAAGAGATTTCCTCACCCGTTATGATCCGGATCCTTTGCGCTATTACCTGACAGTTAATATGCCCGAAACTCGCGACACGGATTGGGACTGGGAAGATTTTTACAAGCGCAATAATGATGAACTGGTAGCCACCTGGGGTAACCTGGCCAACCGGGTTCTTTCCTTTGCTTACAAACACTGGGAGGGAGTTGTTCCTAACCCCGGTGACTTAACTGAGTTGGATAATGAACTCCTTGCAACCGTTGAAAAAGGATTTGAAACTGTTGGCGCAGAAATTGAAGCGGTTCACCTGCGTGCAGCTCTAGCTGAAGCCATGCGATTAGCCGGGGAAGTCAACAAATACCTGGACCAAACCGCCCCATGGACAGCTATTAAAACCGACAAAGCGGCTGCTGCCCGTTCTATCTATACCGCCTTGCGCGCTATTGACTCGCTCAAAATCTTATTTGCACCATTCCTGCCCTTTACCAGCGAGAAATTGCATACGTTCATGGGCAATTCACTACCGTTGTTCGGCACCCAAAATACCGAGGTAGTAGCGGACGATCTGGGTGAACATACCGTTCTGCGCTATAATCCGGATCATGCCAGCGGAATTTGGGAAGCCAGCCGGCTGCAGCCAGGACAGTTGCTCAATCAACCCGGCCCTCTATTCAAGAAATTGGACGTAAAAGTGGTTGAAGAAGAGCGATCACGTCTGGGAAACAAATAAAACTAACTTGAATGAAAAAAAGGATGGAAAAGCCCATCCTTTTTTTATTGATTGCCATTCATTCGAAGGTCACCTAAATTCGTGATAGAATGCGAATGATAAGGAGACATCTTATATGCGTAAGTCATATCGAATTTTATTGGTAAGCCTATTGGTTATGTCAGTTACATTAAGCTGCAATTTGATTCAATACCTGCCTGAAAATGGAACCATTACAAACCAAACAAACCCTGGCGGAGAAGCATTACAACCTGGACAGGAAGAAGAGGTAAATTCACTGGATTTGTCGCAAGCCAGGCTCTATCTGACCGACCTGCCCAACGGTTTCGCCGAAAT
Organism: Chloroflexota bacterium; assembly: GCA_029265085.1. Next base: position 25,388 of record JAJUJY010000037.1, on the reverse strand, counting down.
GACACCCGACCAAATTAATGCGATTGGAGTAACAGAAGACCGCCTTGGTGCAGGAATATCAGGGTTATTATCGCAGGCACAAACGCAAAATTTTACTGCTTTTATCAATCAGGATTTATTCTCGTATGAAATCGTCTATTCGGTTATTCTTGCACCATTAAATGGCTTAGAAAAAACTGCTGTAGATTTGTACTTTTCAAACCCCAACCAGGTTGCGCAAGACTTCAGCACGCAATCTGGAATAGTCACAACGACAAAAGCCCTGGTTAATTCAATAGGCAATTCCGCCATTGGATTAACTTCCATCAGCACCAGCAACGGCTTTGAGATTGTGACCGACACCATCATCTCCCGGCGCGGTGCAGCCGTTCAGGTGTTGATCACCATATATGCAAACGGAACAACGCCCCCAGCCAGCGCTGAAGCACTTGCCCAAATCATCGACAGCCGTCTGGAAACTGCACAATAAAAAAACTCCGTCAACAAATAAAATGTATAATTCCTTTAAATGACACAAAACACCTACACCCCTCTAGACACTTTAGAAAAAGCATTACGCAACTGGTGGTTAATAGTTGCCTTAATTGTGATTGGTACCAGCATAGGTTGGTATGCCTCGCGTATCACGCCACCCCTATATGAAGCGCAAGCAGAGATTGCCACAGGTATTGACTCTGCTCGAGTTGGAAGCATAAACGAAGAAGAATACGATATGGCCATTGATATGGCCGGGTCGGTCATGAAAAGCACTGAGGTAATGCGCCGGGTAATAAACGCTGCTCGGGAGCAAGAGATTGAACTGACTGGAGCAAACCTACAAAATATCGTTTTAGTTGAACGTAAGGCAGATGCATGGGCATTTCGAGCACAATATACCGATCCGCAAAAAGCAGCAATATTGGCTAACCTTTGGGCTGAGGAAGCAAAAAAAGAATTAGACAAAGCGTCGGAGCATGCCCGTAAAGCAGAACAGATTCAGCAATATCTTGATACACTATCCACTTGCAAAAATGCACCCGCCAATAGTGATTTATGCAATCTAACCAATTTGCAAACTGAAATGGATGCAACAAATACAAGTTTGCAGGCTGAATTAGAGGCAAGCCAGGGGATTTTCCCTGGAATACGATATCACTGGAATATTCAGGCGGAAACGCCTTCAACCCCCGTACAATACCAACGAAAATTTTTCTTGTTAGCTGGGGCTGGTTTGGGATTGTTGATAGGAATTGCTTTCCTGCATTCAGATTTCCGTAATCCATTTATAAAGAGCATCTAACGTGATCAAACGGATTCAATCAGTCCTGGTTAATTTCAGTTGGGCTGCGCTGGTACTACTGCTGCCAATTACCAGTTTGCCCTGGATCGCAAATCGCTTTGGCGGAACCATGGTAGCCCCTCCGGCGTTGATTCCTTTAATCATCCTTATTCTCATATTTTTAATCCCAAAATGGATACAGCGCCATCCACTACCTCGCCAGAGTTACCCCTTATTTTGGTTTGTGCTTGTTGCACTGGCAGCCTGGGCAGCCTCTTACTTCATCAACCTGCCGCCTTTCCGAGAAGTCAACCGTCTATCAAATGAAGTATCCGCGATTATTACGCTGGGGATTGGTTTGTCCTTTTACCTGGCAGCAGCAACCTGGCCTGCCAAACCCGGCGATTTACAAAAATTACAACGCTACATCAATTGGGCTGGTTTATTCATCATTAGCTGGTCTATTCTCCAGGCAGTCATCTGGTTGGTGGATACAAACGCACCTTATCCACAATGGATGATCAGCTTCCAGGAAATGATATCCGCCAGTGGCGAATTATATTTACGACGTTCTACCGGATTTGCTTATGAGCCATCCTGGCTGGCTCACCAATTGAATATGGTCTTCTTACCTTATTGGGTAGCATCGACCATCCGGAAAACATCTGCCCATTCATGTCGAGTTTTCCATATTTCGTTTGAGAATGTCTTGCTGGCTGGCGGTATTGCCTCATTATTACTTTCTTATTCCCGGATCGGCTTGCTTGGATTCATTTTGATGGTGGCATACCTGTTATTGCGTGCCAATTTACTTCTGGCCGAATGGATCAAAAAGAAAGTTTTAGCAAAAAGAAGAGGTGCGCCGCTCGCATCATCCCCACAGACAATGCTTACCATTGCTCTGTTTTTTGGATTAATCGTAGTTTATGCAGGGATGATCCTGGGAGCCGCCTACGGGATGAGTAAAATTGATCCGCGGATGGAAAACCTGTTCACATTGGTACAGGAGCGTGTGAGCTTTAATGAGCTGGCCCAGGGGTTAGTATTTGGTGAACGAGCCATCTTTTGGCAAGTCGGGCTGGAGGTGTTCAGCGACCATCCAATCATTGGTGTTGGGCTGGATCACTCGGGATACTTCATCCCTCAAAAGTTGCCCCCATTTGGCTGGACAATGGCTGAACCGCACAAATTATACTATACGAATGCTCTGCCCAATCTGATGAGCCTCTGGTTTCGCCTTCTGGCAGAAACTGGCATACTTGGATTTTCTATATTCTCTTCTTGGTTATATCTGTTATGGCTTTCAGCCAGAAAACTCGAAAAGGCAAATCACCCTGTTTTGTCCACAATGGCTTTGACCGGGCAGTTGGTACTTGTTGCTTTAATTGCAGAAGGGCTAAGCATTGATTCCTTTGCCTTGCCGTATTATTGGTTATCGCTCGGTTGGTTGACATCAGCTGCACAGATGCAATTAGCTGAAGATTAATTGCAATTGCCGTTATTATCACAAACCGGTCTTTTTAGCGGACAGGATAACTCAGTTTGAAAATCGCGGAGGATTGGTTCGGTTGTGCCATCCAAGGCGGTAATCATAACAGCATCAATCATCTGGTCAACCTCATCCCAACAGCCCAAAACCAGATAATCTATCCCATTTTCAAAATGGAGTGGTGATGCTTGTAATGGAATCAAGACATTCCGGCTGGTATCCTTAGAAACCAGGTTGATATAAAGACGGGGATAACCAAGATTTTGAAAAGCCCCAATATCCCCCTCGTACTGGTTTAAATACCGCGGGTATAAGCCGCGTCCCAACACCAGCATTGCCTGCGGATTGGTTAAAAATGTATCAAGATCGCTTTGTGAAATGCCCGCCACAGATAAAGCACTTTGAAGTGCAGTACTCTGAATCAGTGCCTGTCGGTCAAGCGGCTCAAAATGTTTGGGTATAAGCAGGTGAGAGTAAGGAACAGCTAACCCCAAAATAATAAATGCACCAAAAGCCATCAACTCAGATTTCCATCCAGATTGGTGTTGATTTAGACTATCCCGTTTTGGTTCTAGAAAAATACCATCCTTTTCCATGAAACCCAAAATAGTTTTTCCCCATTGTACAATCTGAACCAATCCCAGGCCGTAATATAACAAAACTACCCAATCTACCGGAACCAAATATCTTCCACCGGATGTTCTGGCCAAACCATTGGCAAAATAAAAACCCAGGAACACAATAAGCGGCACCAATCCTGCCCATCGATGTTTTTGCCATGATTTCCCTATACCGATGGATAATATCACCAAATTTAATATGAATAACAGGGTTTGTCCTGAAGATAATCCGCCATCCCAACTCATGATTGAGCGCCAAAAAACGGATTGTACAGCCAGATCAATCCGATCCAAACGGAAAGATGTTGGTAATGCCAAAACAGACATGATGATATTATGAGCAAAATGCGCTGGGACAAATTGCACAGCACTTTCATAATTGCCATCTTGCCGCGGCCAATTATTTGAATCCGAGACATTAAGATCCAATGGAATTACCATAGGTTCCACTTTATAACTGATCAGCGGATTCGTGGCTTGGGCATTATGAGAATCAGGTAATATCAAAGTATCTTTTTGAAAATACCGGTTTTGAATAATCAATTCAATTTTCGTTAATAGTGAGCCTTGATTTGCCTGCTGAGAGACAATTAACCAGGGCAGCATAAAAACAAGCGCTGTAATAACAAACCAGCCCGAACTACGCAGCCAAATGCGCCATTTGGGTAAAAACAGAAACCCTGCAAAACCTACGATCAAGGGAATCATTACTAATGCATGAGGACGGATAAAAGCTGCAACACCAATCAGCCCGCCTGCCAGAATCGCATTGATGTTTCGTTCATTAGGGTTCCTTAACCAACGAAATATAAAGTAAGCAGCTGCGATCATTCCTAAGGCAGCAGGGAATTCGGTTAACATCACCTTTACAGGTGCTACTTCAATATATTGGGCGGCAGCCAATGCATTCCTCTCACGGAAAATCGCGAGGAGCGCAATGAATATACCTGCTTCTCGATTGCCAAATTCATTTCCCATCCGGTAAAGCACAACCGGAAGCATAGCAAATACCATCAACTGGATAAAGATCACATTGAGGTAATCCTGTCCGCCAAGTAAGTGGAACACCCCCAGCATAAGCATATAAACTGGCTTATCAAGCGGAATTCCTTTGAGTATTCCTTCTCCCATTTGCCAGTACTGACCGCCTAAATCGTATAAAACAGCATCTGAAAATGGGTAATACTCATAATTGGGAGGATATGGCCCTGGCGCATGATAACTATGGTCAATGGGTGTGAAATTCCATAACAATACAGCGGTAAGCCAAATAATTGCAGCCACTGCTCCATCCACCCATCGATTACGAGCAAGTCCGGTGGAATTTTTTCTTAACCAACCTCCCAATAAAAAGGCCAAGAATAATCCAATGATGACCTGAAAACTTAAAACAGGCACACCTGCACCATTCCAAAACATATCCGGCTCAATGCCAATCTTCGTTGTCCAAATCAACCCGCCGCCAATCAGAAAAACAACCAGGCAGATTCCAATTGCTGTCCAAAGGCGTGATTGTTCTTTCTGCAAAACGAACCACTGGCGCCCATGCCAACCATTTCTGGAAATGGTTATCCAAACAAAGAGGATTAATCCAACCACTCCAGCCCAAATCAGAAATGGTGAAAGCCGCTCAAAATACCAGTGTGAGCGTTTGAACCAATATGAAGGCAGAAATAAACCCAGCCAGCCAAAAACAATTCCGAAAATCGAGACAAAATGAACGATCCGATTATTTAAGAAAAGAAGTATTTTTTTGGAAATTAACTCTTTGACAGATGGCCTGCCAAAAATTGTTAATCCTGCGCCTAGTAAAGGAAGGCTGGTCAGTAATAATGCAACAATTACCATCAATAATCGCTGCAGAGAAAATCCCAAGAAAACCACATTTTTGGGATCGCGAGGGATGACAAGCAGCAACACCAGCGGGATCAGCCCGGCAATACCGGTTAATACCAGGATCAATGCGGGATTGTTGTTTTTCTTCATAAAGAGATTATTTTATCAAACGAAAAGTCTTGAAGACCGTTTCAGTTCTCGATCGCCAGGTAAATTGGACTGCATCTTGACGAGCTCGCTGGCTCAAATCAGCCATACGCAAAGGATCTTCAAGCAAAGACTTCATTTCTTTGATCCATATCGATGGATCCTCTGGCGGACAAAAAACCGCGTTATCCTCATTCAGCACTTCATGCAATACAGGCAAATCCGATGTCAGAATGATCCGTCCGGTTGCAAGATATTCAAACATTTTCATTGGACTGCATATATCAGCTGAATTACCGCCGCTGCTCCCCGCAATGGATTTGCCGTAGGGCATCAATAAAAATTCAGCCGCAGCCTGATAAATTGGAAGCTGCGTATTTTCAATAAACCCGGTTAAGATTACATTTTGGATTCCAGCCGCCCGAATGATCCCCTGCCATTCCGCTACTGAATCGGGATTGCCCCCAACCCAGACAAACTGCACCTGGGGAATGGCCTTGGCTAACTCAAACAAAACATCGATTCCCCGCCCTGCATAAAAATGGCCGCTGTACACAGCAGTTGTTTTATCAGGCAAACCTAATTGTTTGCGTGCAATTGGAGGTGCAGGTAATTGTTCAAACCGTTCTAAATCAACCCCATTCGGGGTGATAACCACTTCTTCTTGCCGACCCGATAATTGAAATTCTTTTTGCAGGACATGTTCCAATGCCCTGGTAATTATAGCTAATCTTTTCGGTGTTTTGTGATTTACAAATTGTTTTAGCAACCACGGACCAAACTTTCCGGTTGGCCGGTCATGCACCTCAAGCACAGATGGAATTCCTTGTAATAAAGCCAAAACACCCACCTGTGGAAGCCATGTATAACATACATCGGCTTTCCAAGATCGAATCGCATTTAATGCTGCAAATGAAAAATCATACCGTTTCAGCTTCGGGTTACTGGCAAGCCAATGGACTTCAAAGGCATCCTTGATTCCGTAGTATGAGCTCAATTCATTCCAGGGATGATGGATTTTTCCAGGCACCCAAAGCGCCACCTGATTTCCTAATTGAACGATTGACTGGCATACTTTCATTACCTGAATGCTATTTGCAGTACTTGAAGGAATTTGTGATGTGGCCACACAGGCAATTCTCAAGACACACCTCCTGCCATTGCATCTTTCCGTTCTTCCTGGTGCACATTTCTCAATCCAGAAATCACAACCAGACCAATGGATACTACAAAATAACCGGTCAATAGCCATGCCTGCATATTGACTCCATACCGTGAAACCAACATAACCATCAAGATAGTTTTGATCAGGCCAACACTAAAAGTTACCGCAAGGGGTAAGTTAGGACGATTGAGTGCTAAAAGCAGTGGCCGGTTCCAATAAAAAATGTTTCCAAAGGTATAACCAAGGAACAATACCCAGATAACAGGCAGAGCCGGTAAATATTCGCCACCAGAATATACATTCAAGAACCAGGGACCAAATAACACCAACCCCACTACGACCAACCCAGACAAAATTAATGCAATCAGGCTGGTCTTTTTCAATAAGGATTTTAAGGCTGCCCAGGAACGGTTTGTTACCGAGCGCGTTATCTCTGGGAAGGTTGTTTGGATGAAGGGCAAAATTGGCAAAATAATCACATTCATCATTGCCAAACCGAATTTATAATATCCTGCTTCCAGCGTAGTCAAGAAATAGCCAAGCCATAGCAGTTCACTATCGCGGATCAACATGTTCACAGTGCCGCTTAAATTCGTACTGGCAGCAAACCGCAACATACGTTTAATTTGCGGGATAGAATGAAGATCTGCCTTCCACCATTGGTCCCCAACCAATGGTTTCAACCAGTAAAAGGATGAAATCATCACCCCCATTCCAAACAAAAACTTGCCAGCCAGGTAAGCCAGGATCACATCAAATACATTGCCTTTAAGCAAATAAGCAGCAAAGATCCAGCTTGCTGTCAATATATTCTGCAGCAAATTAAATAGCGCCTGCGTCCTAAAATGCCCGCCTAACTGTAGCACGGCAGTGGAAGTTTCTGTCATCAGATTAGCCAACAAAGCCAATCCATAAAAAATTATCCAGGGAGCAGTTACGGGATCTTTCACAATTGTTTCTGCTCCCCAACGAGCCAGTAAAATCAGCAATCCATAAGCAACAACAGAAGTAACTGCTTCCGCTATTGCCGCCAATTTGATGACAGCACCAGCAAGATCTTTACGCCCTTCCTCTAAGTATTGCCCGCCATACTTCACCACAATCTCGTTCATCCGGAAGGAGAGCAATCGATTTACGTTGGACGCAAAAGAAATAATTACCCCAAGGGTACCGTAATTAGACGGCCCAAGTAAAGCAGCCGCCATAATCCCTTGAAAAAAGGTTAAACCCATTGAAACGGTATTACTGGAAAAAAGATAACTTGAATTACGCACTACCGTGCGCAATAATTTATCCTCCAACCAATTTCGTTTCAATTGGTCGAACAATTTCATGGAGTCAATACCTGGCTGGCCCATTCTCGCTCAGCCATATACCAATTAACCATCTTGCTCAATCCATCGCGCAATGAAACCTTGGGCTGCCATCCGAGCACTGTTTTCGCTTTGTCAATATTTGCCCAGGTTGCTGGCATATCCACCGTTTGGACGGGTAAAAATTCAATCTTTGCTTTTTTACCCAAATGATCTTCTAACGTATTAATCATCTCCATAATGGAATGAGGGTGGTCATTGCCGAGATTAAACACATCATAACCAACCGGCTTTAGCCCAAGGATGGTTCCATCCGCGATATCATCCACAAAAGTAAAATCACGCGTATAGCTTCCGTCGCCGTACAACCGCAATGGGCGTTCTTCGGCAATCCATTGGCAAAACCGGAATAAGCTCATATCCGGGCGACCTGCTGGGCCATACACCGTGAAATACCGGTAAACTGTGATATCCATTCCATATAAATGATGATAGGTATAGCACATCGTCTCTGCCGCTTTTTTACTTGCCGCATAGGGTGAAAGCGGACGACTTGTATCGGCATCTTCTTGAAACGGCATCGGGTTATGCGTACCGTACAGGCTGGAGGTTGATGCCAGGATAAATTTTTGAATCCCGTGTATCCGGCAATTCTCGAGTAAATTCAAGGTGCCGGTGGCATTCGTTTCCAAATATATCCAGGGATCTTTTACACTATAAGGAACTCCCGCTCGCGCAGCCAGGTTAAAGACTGCATCCACTGGTCCCATATCCGCAAAAACCCGTTCCATCGCCTTAAAATCGCGGATATCTTCCTGGTAAAGTTTAAAATTGGGGTGAGAAGATAGCTGTTGGTAGCGCCAATGCTTTAATCGCACATCATAAGCATCATTAAAATTGTCCAATCCAAACACAGTATGCCCAGCAGCTAACAGCTTTTGAGCCACCTTTGAACCAATGAAACCAGCTGCGCCGGTGACTAAATAACGAGAAGACATTATAACCTCACAACTTTGGGGTGATTCCGCCCTAATTTTCCCAATGCGTTCCGAGTATCGACAATTAATTGCGCTGCATCAACCAAAGCCGGGTAATCATAAACCTTATGATTGGTAATAATCACAACGCAATCGGCCGCAATCACAGCCGGCATTAATTCCTTTACACTTTCCATCATAATTTCATCATGCTTCAAAACCGGGATATAGGGATCATGATAACGAACCTCTGCACCCTTTTGCCGCAGCAGATGAATCACATCCAGGGCTGGTGATTCGCGCAGATCATCAATATCCGGCTTATATGCAGCACCCAAAACCAGCACTTTACTGCCCTTTAATGGCTTGCCATGATCATTCAAAGCATCTTGCACTTTTCCAACCGCAAAACGCGGCATGTTGGTATTGATCTCAGAGGCCAGCTCGATAAACCGGGCATTATAATTGAGAGAGCGCAGCTTCCAAGAAAGATATAGCGGATCAATAGGAATACAGTGACCGCCCAGCCCAGGTCCCGGTGTAAACTTCATAAAACCAAATGGTTTGGTAGCAGCGGCATCAATCACTTCCCAAACATCTACATTTAACCGGTCGCACATAATCGCCAATTCATTTACCAGTCCGATATTAATCATTCGGAACGTATTTTCCAGCAATTTAGCCATTTCAGCGACTTCGGTAGAAGTAACCGGCACAACCGTCTCGATGGCAGCACAGTACCAGGCAGAAGCGACATCAGAGCAATTTGGTGTAATTCCGCCAACCACCTTGGGGGTATTATACGTTGTCCAATCGGTTCGGCCTGGATCAACTCGCTCCGGTGAAAACGCCAGGAAAAGATCCTCACCAATTACCAATCCGCTTTTTTCGGTCATCGTTGGCAGTACCAATTCGCGTGTTGTGCCTGGGTAGGTGCTTGACTCTAAAACAACCACCATTCCTTTGTGAACATAAGGTGATAAACCTTCAGCCGCGCTTACAATGAAAGAAAGATCTGGATCGCCTGTCTGCCGCAAAGGTGTTGGAACACAAATGGATACAGCATCGACCTGAGACAGCACAGAATAATCTGTTGTAGCCTTTATTAGACCTTTTTGAACCAATCTGGCAACTTGTTCTGTGGGAATATCCAAAATGTATGATACACCCTGGTTTAGTAAATCCACCTTTTCCTGAATCGGATCAATCCCAATCACCTCAAAACCTGCCTCAGCAAAAACCACTGCCAAAGGCAGGCCAACATACCCCATACCCAAAACCGCGACTTTTGCAGAGCGGTTTTCAAATTTAGCAATGAGCTGTTCTTTAATGGATGTCATAGGTTTTTCCAAAATATTTTAAAATTATTGGTTTGCAGGATCAAATTGCCTCAGATTAGAAAAGGCTTAACTGAGTTGGTTCGTCTTTCTGCTCATCTGGCTTCGCCGTCTCCAGGACGGGCTTTGGCTGAATTTCTTCTGGTTCTACTGATTTTGCCGGGGATTCTTTTCCTTCATTCTTCACCATAGCAATAAAACCCGGTAATTTTGTAAAATCCTCATACACCGCGCCTTTTAAGGAAGGCTGGTGTAAAGCAGCCGCCGGATGAAACATCGGCACAATCAAACGGCCATTCACCCAGCTTGCCTGGCCATGAATGCTGCTGATCCGAGCACCTGGCAAAAACTTACCCATGGAGAAACGTCCCAAGGTAACAATTACTTTCGGGTTGATCGTCTCAATCTGCCGTTCCAAAAATTTATTACACGCGATCAATTCATCCGGCAATGGATCGCGATTGGCAGGTGGACGGCATTTCACTACATTGGTGATAAAAACTGTCTCACGATTCAATCCAGCTTTTTGGAGCAGTTCATCCAAAAATTTTCCCGCTGCGCCAACAAACGGGCGGCCATGTTCATTTTCATAAAAACCAGGCCCCTCCCCGATCAACATAACTTCGGCATCATCAGGCCCTTCGCCTGGAACAGATCGTTTCCGTGAGAAAGACAACTGGCAATTCTTACATACAGCCACTTCACCGGCTATTTGTTTTAATATTTCCGCTCTATCCACCATTTTCCTCCCGGTCCGAGACATGCGGCATCGTGTTATCGCAATTATTCAGAAGAGTTTTTAAATGCTGTTCATCTAATTTTTCTAATGTCATTAATAAAGCATCTTCACCGTTGTCACGGTAATACCCATTCCGCACGGAAGTAACCTGATATCCAAATTGCTCATACAGCTTTTGAGCAGCAATGTTTGACCGGCGCACCTCCAAAAAACTAAGCACAGCTCCTTGATGCAGTGCACCTAAAAGCGCTTGAGCCAATAAATTCTGTCCAATTTTTAACCGCCGGTAGGCAGGATCAATTGCAAAAGTACCGATATGGGCTTCATCAATAATTAGCCACAACACCAATATTCCAACGATTTTTTTATCCTGGCCATCAATCTCAATTTCAGCCACCCATAAACGTGAGGCGGAGTTTTCAAGAATCTCAAATCGAAAAGAACGCTCCGGCCAGGGGAGCGTAAAAGAAGCCGTATCAATTTCATGAACACGGGGGATGTCCATAAGGTTCATTTCCCGAATGAACAATCGAAAATTCTGGTTCTTATCCATTAAGAAGGAATTGCCTCAGCAATATGCAAATAGATCGGTGCCAGACTGATGACTTCATCCACTTTTCCAGCCTGCCAGCGTTTCCAACCCATTTCAGCCAGGTAAGATGGACGGCGAACACACTGCGCAGGCGTTCCTAAAATTGCAATTTTTTTCTTCCGGTTTAATACCTGGCGTTCCGCAGCAGTCAATTCGCCGACAATCAAAGTAGGGTTTTCCAGCGATTCCGCAAATTGTTCCAGGGTAGTAACTTTTGCATCGCCTTGACTGACCCAACCATTTTTTCCAGCAGAATACATCCCAATTGCTAATCGTTTGCGGCCAGCCTGCAGCACCGCAGCCAGCGGTAAATTACTCACCGGTTGAGCCGCCGCCAGAATATCCAGAGTAGGAATCCCAACCACCGGTAAATGCAGCGCAAGCGACATTCCTTTTACCACGGCAAGACCAATTCGCAAACTCGTGAATGAACCAGGTCCCAGGGCAACGGCGAGCGCTTTTAACTCTGTGGACTTAACTCCGCAGCGGTTTAGCAGTTCGCCAATCGCTGGAGCCAGTTCAACTGTATGATGACTTTTCGTCTGCCAGATTGTCTCACCAATAATCGCAGCGCCATCATAGATCGCTAATCCTACCCATTGGGTAGAAGAATCAATAGCTAATAACATTACAACCCTCCCAGCACACTGTGACGAAATTCTTCGATCAGCTGCTCATAATGGCTGCCGTGGGGCAAAAACACCATCCCGCGTTGTTCTTCAGCAAGGTACTGTAACCTAATCATCAAATAATCGCCTGGCAAGGCTTCTTGAATGCGCTCAGGCCATTCAACAATCAAGGCACCCTGCTCAAGCATAATATCCAGATCTAAATCTTCAGCTTCTAACCAGTTTTGTAAGCGGTATGCATCCAGATGATATAAATTTACACCATCCGGCCGGCGATACAAATTTACCAAAACAAAGGTCGGGCTGGAGACAGGATCTAACGATCCCCAACCCTGGGCAATCCCCTGAACCAGGGTCGTTTTCCCTGCTCCGAGGTCGCCTTTTAAACAAATTAAATCACCTTTTTGCAGCAAACTGCCCAATCGCATTCCCAACCGGCGAGTCTGGTCGGGAGACCGGCTAAAAAATTCGAGAGTGCGTGAGTCCAAAATTGGCATAATTCAAATTATACTCGGAAAAATTGAATTGGATTTAGAGCGTGACCTTGACCTGGCGAGCTAGCGCGCGGGCAATTTGCCGGGCAGCGTCTGGACGGGCAAGTTGATGGGAAATCTCAGCCGTATCAGATAACAATTGTGGATGATCCAGCCAATTCCTCAGTGTCTTTACCACGAAAGCTGGCTCTGGCGCCCAAACACCTGCTTTCTTATTCACCACGTAATCAACATTCCCATCTTCTTGACCAGGCATTTTACTGTAAAGAATGAGCGGAAGACCAGCAATAAATGCTTCGCTGATGGTTCCAGGACCTGCTTTAGTAACCAGTACATCGGCTGCGCGCATAAAATCGGGCATTTCTGTAACAAACCCGTATATTTTCGCAGGGATCTTCCAGGGATGAGCTTCTAGCTTTTCTTTTAAGCCCTTATTGCGTCCTGCAATCACCACCAAACCGGCTGGCAGCCTGGCAGCATCGATCGCATAAGCAGTCTCCGCCAAAGGCCCCATACCCTCTCCGCCACCCACCAAAAGAATTAACGGAATATCTTGCGGCCAACCCAGCCTGGCGCGAAGTTCCCGCGGATCCCCCTTTGGCTGGCAAAATCGATTCGCTACAGGCAAACCGGCAATTTCCATTTGATCAGGCTGAATTCCCATAGATAAACCACGCAAATATGCAGCATCGGTAGGAACAATGATCCGGTTTGCTGCAGGACAAAACCAGGCTGCATGGGTTGATACCAGGTCAGTAACTACCGTCATAAATGGAACACCGGTCTTTTTAACTGCCCGCGAAACTGGGGTATTAATTAATTGATGAACAGAAACAACCAGATCGGCAGGATGTTCTCTAAACAGCCGCCGGAGCGAGGAACGCAAATACGGCCACATCATCGAATAGGCAAAGCGTGTCCGGTATTTTCCATCGCTGATATGGTAGCCTATTTTCCAGACAGTCGGCATTTTTGAAAGCGTTGGATACACCACAGGCGCAAGATTGAGCGGGCGGGGAGCATATTGTTTAAATATATCCACCATTTCCATGGTTGCCTGAGCTGGAAATTCAAGCTCGAAAGCTTCAATAATCGCCTCTGCTGCACTGCGGTGCCCGCCGCCAGTATCTGAAAACAAGAACAATATGTGGGGCAACTTACCCTGGTGATGACTCATGGTCTCCTCGTGGCAGGATCAGCTTTAATTTTTGAGCTAATTCGCGTCTGGATAAGATTACCCGCCGCTGGCAGCCCAGGCATTCCAGGCCAATATCCGCCCCCATACGGACTACTTTCCATTCGAAACTACCACAGGGGTGCGCTTTCCGCATACGGACAACATCATTTAGACGTAGCTCGGGTAACACGATACGATTATAACCCATGTTATAATCGAAATTACTGGATTATGCTCCTCATATGCCTTATGAGGAACATATTTTTCTGTTTCACTGATCATAAATATCCAAGACTATGCTAAATTTATCTCCAGATATTCTGTTTACCCGAATTTTTACACTGATCATTGCTTTTACAGTGCATGAATTTGCCCATGCCTGGACTGCCAATGCATTTGGCGACCAAACTCCACGCCAAAACGGACGGTTAACCTTAAACCCTCTTTCTCATTTAGATATTTTCGGGTCATTGATGTTAATTTTTGCTGGTTTTGGGTGGGCTAAACCTGTTCCAGTAAATCCATACGCATTAAATAGAAAATCTCCTTCTGCTTTAATGTGGGTATCATTAGCTGGTCCAATATCAAACTTTCTCCTGGCAGCCGCAGCGGCAATTCCGGTCAGACTAGGATGGATTAGCCCCTATGATGGATTGGGCGGGAACGGTCTTCTACCCACTCCATATACTTTCATAACGGAGTTTATCTGGATTAATTTAATTTTGATGCTTTTTAATTTGATTCCTGTCTCTCCGCTAGACGGCGACAAAATTGTTGAATACTTTGCCCCGCCGCCATTAGCCAGAGTTCTGGAAGTCATCCGTCCGTATGGGCCGTTTGTCTTATTATTAATTGTGTTTATTCCCCCTCGTTTTGGCATTGATGTTTTTGGCTGGATGATGAATCCGGCTTTGCCCTCACTCTGGTCATTACTCCTGGGAGGTTATTAAATGACAATTCAATTGACCGTGATTGGATTAAACCAGATCGGTGTTTCTATCGGTCTGGCACTGGCGAATAATTCGTACAACATTCAACGGATCGGCAGTGACGTTGATATTGCCTTTGAACAAAAAGCCCTCAAAATGGGCGCATTTGACAAAGTTGTCCATAACCTGCCCTCCGCGGTCTCCGAAGCAGATATCATCATTCTATCCGTACCAGTAGATGAAATTGAAAAAACGGTTGAAATGATTGCACAAGACTTAAAAGAAGGTGCAGTCATTTTAAATACCGCTCCAATCAATATCCCCATTTTTAAGTTGATCAAAAGTATTATTCCACCGGAAAGATACTTCCTCACCTTTGCCCCAACCTTGAATCCGAAATATTTGGCACAAGACGATAGAAGTATTGATGCGGCTCATGCGGATTTATTCCAAAACAGCCTTTTCCTGATTTCCAGTCCAGTATCCACGCATGAAGATGCGATCAAATTAGCCTCTGATTTATCCAGTACTTTAGGAGCAAAATCCTATTTTGCCGATCCATACGAAGCAGATGGCTTGATTGCGGCGGTTGAAAAGCTTCCTCAATTGACGGCTGCGGCGATGATTACCGCAATCACCACCCAACCCGGCTGGCGTGAAGGCCAAAAACTGGCTGCGCAGGCATTTCTTGAGGGTACCGAACCGGCTGCACATCTCTCAGAAGTGAAATATTTTGGCCAATCCGCTCTGATGAACAGCGAAAATACAATCCGTATGATCGATTCGTTGATCACCGAGCTGTATGCGGTCCGTGAGCTTCTTGCCACCCAAGAAAGTGATGGATTGACAAAATACATGTCAAAAGCACACGATACCCGCGCAGCATGGCTAAATCATCGCGAAAAAGCCTTATGGGATATCTCCTCAGAAAAAGCTCCCGAACCGCCGACCGCTGGTCAGGTCTTTGGCCGCTTATTTGGTCTGGGTGGGCGCACCAAGGGGCAGGATAAAACCAAAAAATAATCGCACGATGGAATACTTTTGTTATATTGTAGAGTGTGTAGATGGTAGTTATTACACCGGTTACACAACCGATCCAGAACGGCGCGCCCGGCAGCATAATGCTGGGCGCGGTGCAAAATATACCCGCATGCACCGCCCCGTCCAACTGGTTTATATAGAACCGCAGCCGGATCGGGTAAGCGCTATGCGCCGCGAAAGAGCAATCAAGGCCTTAACCAGGTCTCAAAAAAAGGTTCTTATTTCTACTTATTCAAAGGAATAATCTAGCCATGGATCAAGCCGATCTACCCAAAGCTCCCTTTCTTTCTATTGCGCCTGGACGGGTTAATTTACTGGGCGAACATGTAGATTACAACGATGGAATTGTGCTTCCCGCAGCAATTGACCGCTCCGTGCGGCTGGCTGCAACACCATCCAATGATTCAAAGATCACTTTACATGCCCTGGATTTGAACGAAACTTGCTCATTTTCTCTGGACAATCTGGAAGCGAAACAGGATATCCAGGGAAATCCGCTCCCTTCTTGGGCACGGTATCCAGCGGGTGTTGCCTGGATTCTCCAGCAGCGCGGGTTCACTGTACGCGGATTTGAAGGCACTTTTACCTCTAATGTTCCGATGGGATCTGGATTAAGTTCTTCGGCAGCTGTGGAAGTTGCATTTGCCGCTTTGTGGCAGGAATTCGGCGGTTGGGCTGTGGACCGCCTGGAATTAGCCAAAATTTGCCAGGCGGCTGAGAACCGTTATGTTGGCGTCAATTGCGGTTTGATGGATCAATTTGCCAGTGCAAACGGTGTTAAAGATCATGCACTCTGGTTTGATACCCGTTCGTTAGAATTTCATCCGGTGCCCTTACCGGCTCATACCGCCATTGTGATAGCTGACTCAAAAATGCGCAGGTCGCTGGCAACATCAGCTTATAACGATCGCCGGGCAGCCTGCGAAGAAGCTGTCCGCATTTTACGCGCTCACCTGCCCGAGATTCGTGCCTTACGCGATGTAACCCCAAGCCAATTTAATCACTATGCTGCAGAATTGCCGGAAATTGTTGGCATGCGCGCTCGGCACGTGGTTGAAGAAATCGCCCGCACAGAAGAAGCGGTACAGTGTCTTGAAAATGGTGACGCTGACGGCTTTGGCCGCTTGATGCTGGCTGGCCATGCTTCTTTGCGCGACCTGTATGAGGTTAGTATTCCGGAATTAGATGCTCTGGTCGATATTGCAAAAAATCTACCGGGATGCTGGGGCGCCCGCCTGACCGGAGCGGGTTTTGGCGGATGCACCGTCAATCTGGTGGAAGAAGACAAAGCAGAAGCATTCATCGCGGATCTCAAAAATGAGTATAACCGCCTGACCAATCACCAATCTGAGGTATATCTCTGCCATGCCAGTCAGGGCGTAACTGTAAGCGCTCAATAATATGCAAAAACCTTTCCTCACCATCCTCTTATTGCTTGGGCTGATTCTGACATCCTGCACAGCCCGCCCGGCAGTTGTTCAATCCACTCCAGCAGTGGAAGCAACACCGCTCGAAGCCGGCCTTTCATCCATTGCTTTATGCAATTTAGACGAACTTACCTGGACAAATTCCTGGCAATTAACTGAAAATGGATTGGAAGGTAAATTAATCGCCTCCAATTACACAGCCGAGACCTGCATTCTGCAGGGCATCCCCGAGGTAACAATTTTGGACAGCACTGGCAAGCAGTATCCTGCGAACCTGACGGCGATACCCCAGGCTGTATCCAATGTTCAGGTGGATCTTGTTCCGGATGGTTTTGTTGAACTTCAATTTGCATGGACAAATTGGTGCGGTGAGGCTCCATCTGGGTCAATTCAATTGCAAGTATCATTGGCTAATTTCCAGGGACATCCACTCATCCCGCTAGAGGACCCCAACGCCCGCCCATTACAAGAAGCCCCTACCTGCAAGAATGACAGCCAACCTTCTTTACTGGCGATCAGTAGTTTCCTGGCTGGTCAATAAATAAAAAAAGGAAGAATATCACCTGCAATAATGACTAATCGTGTCATCAAATCTACTATAATGATAACAGGTTATTTTTCTGAACTTTTAGGAGGAAAACATGAAGGTGTTCGTTGATCCCGATACCTGCTTAGGATGCGGTGTGTGCGAAACCATTGCCCCTGAAATTTTCCAGTTGGGTGATGAAGGTATTGCGCTTGTTTTACTCGACCCCGTCCCCGAATCCTTACGGGATTTAGTTCAGCAGGCCGTCGAAGAATGCCCTGAAGGGGCGATCAGCTTCGAAGATTAGACCTCCCAATACTCAAAACGAAAAAAGACCTCCAGCACCAACACTGGAGGTCTTTTATTGATTCTTTTAGGATAATCAATCCATGAACAGCGGCAAATGATTCAGGGCAACAATTCCCGCCCAGGCAGACTGCTCACCTTCGGTACAGATTGCGGCCTCTGCTGCAATTTCTGCTCCGGCTTGATTCATCAAGTCGCGCATTCCATCTAAGGTTGAACCAGTGCTGATGACATCATCCAAAATCAATACCCGTTTCCCATGCATCAGCAAATGATCTTTCTCGTCCAGATACAGGTCTTGTGGAGCACCGGTAGTTATGGACAGGGTTTGCGCTTTCAAAGCTTTCCCCATATAGAATTTATATGCCTTGCGCAGTACCACATAAGGTTTATTCACTGCTACTGACAGTGCATGCGCCAGGGGAATGCTTTTTGATTCAGCGGTGACAATCAAATCAAAATGAACATTCGACAATTTGTTGGCTAACGCCCCTGCGGCAGCTTGAACCAACTGTGTATCACCCAATATATTGAGAATAGCAATCTTCAGCCCAGGTTTAACCTCAAACAAGGGTAATTCCCGCTGCACTCCGGCAATATCAATCGAATAGGTCTCGCGTGCCATCAAATACTCACTCCTGATGAATTTTGAGCCAGGATTCACCTGCCCCAAACAGAAAAGTTTACCATAAAACTCTGGAATTCACCTGATAAATTTGCAAGGGCACCAGAAGCGTTAAAACAAAACCACAGCCTTTCCAAATGGTTAACGGTTGATCAGTCGCAGAATGATATTCATCACCACAGTCAGAACAACACTCAGGATAATTGAACCCAATATCGGGATCAAACAGGTAAGGCCAGAGGTCTCAATTTTGATCGTTCCTGGCATTTGCTGAAGTGCCGGGAATTTTCCAATCAACCAGACCAAAATCCCCAGAATCACAATCACAATCCCAAGGATCACCACTCCTTTTCCAATCCACTCAAAGTTTTGCATCACGCCTCCTCTCGAAGATTCTACATCATCCGGGATATTATTCCAAAAATCAATGAAGTTAATCGCATGAATTAGTCTTGACAGCTTCAAGAAAGGGGCTATAATGTTAGTGTATTTTATACACAAAGTATTACTGGAATCACGAAAACTATTGACAACAGGAGTGAAAAATGAGCATCTTCGACGGTCAGCGATTAACCAACACAACCTTTAAACTTGACATCGATCGGATGCGCAAAGGCTGGTACACCGATAAATATTTCACCAACATTGCATATATGTTGGATGTGCTTAGCAAGCAAGGCTATACCTATTCAGGGAAATTACACCGCCTGCCGCCCAATATCCCTGCCGACACACTGGCCTGCGGCGATCTCGAAGTAGAAATGCAGTGGTTTGTCCGCCGCCCAGGGAAAACTCTGGTCGTTGGCGTAGATAAAGCCCTGACCATGCTTCGCCATTGTACTGGTTATTATCGAGGGGAAGAATTCATCAACACAGCTGACCAACTAGAGGTGTGGGCGGTGCATGATGGTTGTATGGTCACCAGTGACGGAAACCCTCTTCACGTTCAACCCGTGATGCGGGTACGCGGCCGGTATAGGGATTTTGCAATTCTGGAAACGCCTACCCTGGGAATTTTAACCCGCGCCAGTCGGGTTTCTACCAATGTGTATGAGACGTTGGTTGCCTCCAAAGGAAAACCCGTATTATTCTTCCCTGCGCGGTTTGATCTCCACGAAGTACAGGCAGCGGATGGCTATGCTTATCAGATTGCAGTCCAACGGTACAACATGGACCACGCACAAACATTAGGCCCCTTTGTATCTACGGACGCGCAAGGTGATTGGTGGGGCGGCGCAGGTGGTGGAACCGTTGCCCACGCTGCGATTGCCTGTTTCTTAGGGGACACAGCTGAAGCGATGTTGGCCTTTGCACGCACCTTACCGGTGACAATCCCGCGGATTGCCCTGGTAGATTTTAATAATGACTGTGTCAATGATTCCATTGTGGTTTGTAAAGCCATGTTTGATGAATACCGTCGCTTGATAGAAGCGGGTCAACCGGAAGACGCAGAACGTTTCCGGTTGTACGGGGTACGCCTGGATACCAGCGGATCATTACGCGATGTCAGTGTTCCCCCGCTTGGTGATGCCGCTTTGGATCTAGGAGTCAATCCACGCCTGGTATTCATTGTCCGCCAAGGATTGGATAACGCCTGGAAAAATTGGGATGTTCCCGCCAAATGGCAGGATGCTGCTCGAGAATTCTGCCAGGCTGTAAAAATTGTTGTATCCGGAGGTTTTAACCCCGATAAAATCAATCGATTTGAGAAGCTTTCTGTACCAGTGGATATTTATGCCGTTGGATCTGCATTATTTGATAACCACGGCTCTACGGTAACCGATTACACAGCAGATGTTGTCCGGATCAAAGTGAACGGCGATTGGGTCGATCTGGCCAAAGTTGGCCGTAAAGCCTTGCCCAATCCCGATTTGGAAAGAGTCTGGTAATACAAAAGAAATGGGCTGCTCGTTTGAGCAGCCCGTAATTTTTTTAATGACCGTTACTCGGCCGGTGATACACCAAACCTACCCAATCATTGATTAGCATTTTTTCTACAAATTGCAAGCCGTGCATTTCGGCTTCTCCTTCGACCTCGGCCGATTGGGTATCTAAAATGCCCGAGAAAATAATATAACCACCCGGACTAACTAGGTCGGCCATCCGGTTACCCAACAAGCGAATAATCACGGGAGCGAGAATATTTGCCAGCACCAATGGCGCATGTCGAACGGCAAAATCACCTTCTAATACTTCATCAACTGAGCCAACTCCGGCTTCAATTTTTTCAGCAACATCGTTCGCAGCTCCGTTTTCCAACGTTGAGCGGATCGCAGCCGAATCAATATCCACACAAATGGCCTGAGATGCCCCAAGCTTTAGCGCACCAATGGAAAGAATACCCGAACCACAGCCAATATCAATAACAGCCTTTCCAGGCTGAACGTGTTTCTCAAGCAAAGCCAGGCATAATTGAGTAGTCGGATGCGTACCTGTTCCAAAAGCCATACTCGGGTCAATCTTAATGGCAATCCTGGTCAGGTCGGTTGACTCTAACCAGGCAGGTAAAATCAACAGCTTTTGCCCAACCGGGATAGGATGGTAGTGCTGCTTCCAGGCTTCCATCCAATCTTGATCATCTACCGTTTTATAGGTTACCGGAGGGATCGGCTGGATTGTTCCAAGATGCCAGAGCGCCTCTTCTAAATGTTGACGTTTTTGTTCGGTGGTGGAATCAATCACCAGATAGCCATAGACCCGGATAGGGCCGTACGGAGTGCCCTGGTCTTCCGCATCATTAAACTTGACTGCCTGTTCCATCACCACGCCCTGCGAGGTATATCGGCCAATCACATCCGCTACCGCCTCGGCCAATTCCCCGTCCACAACAACAGATACTTCTAACCAATGTGCATCAGCCACCCAGCACCTCTTTTAATATATCTAAAAAGCTTTTTTCTTGTGGGCGCACATCCGTTCCCAAAGTTTTGGCCAGCTGCTCAAACAGCGCCTGTTGGTCTTTGGTTAAGCGGGTTGGCACCTCAACATTCACTACAACCAATTGGTCGCCCCGGTTCGCATTCCGCACATTGGTAACCCCTTTACCTTTTAAACGGAAAATTTTTCCCGGCTGCGTGCCCGCAGGAATGTTTAATTTGGTATTTCCATCCACAGTTGGGACATCAATTTCAGCTCCAAGGGCTGCCTGCGCAATATTGATATTTAAATCAAGCAGGATGTCGTCCCCTTTTCGGCGGAAGAATTTGTGTTCTTTCACCCGAATTTCCAGGTACAAATTGCCATGAGGTCCACCCGCTGCTCCGGGTTGCCCCTCGCCAGAAAGACGAATTTGTGTGCCGTTATCTACACCCGCCGGAACATGAACCATCTTTTTGAGTGTTTTTCGTTCCAGTCCTCGGCCTTTACAGGTATGGCATGGCGACGAAATCACCTCGCCTGAACCGTTACAGGCCGGGCATGTGGTCACCTGTACCATAGATCCCAAAAAGGTCTGCCTGGTTTGGCGGACTTCACCTCGACCGCCGCAGGTGGTGCAGCGAACCGGTGTTGTGCCTGGTTCTGCACCGCTGCCTTTACAGGTAGAGCAAACTTCATCACGGGTAATTTCGATTTCTTTATCCGCGCCAAAGACGGCTTCTTCAAAGGTCAGGTTAAGCACATAATTCAGGTCCGCACCGCGCCGCGGGGCATTCCGCGAACGGCGGCTTGAGCCCATGCCAAAACCAAAAAATTCTTCAAAGATGTCGGAAAAATCAACCGTAGTAAAATCCGGCGCACCGCCCATCCCGTTGACACCTGCATGACCAAACCGGTCATAAGAAGCGCGTTTCTCGGTGTCAGACAAAACCCCATAGGCTTCGTTGATTTCTTTAAATACTTGCTCGGCATCCGGCGATTTGTTGACGTCCGGATGGTATTGGCGCGCCAGGCGGCGAAAAGCGGACTTTATGTCTTCCGCACTTGCGTCCCGACTGACGCCTAAAACCTCATAATAATCGCGTGGTGCCATTGATTTTTTCACTCATTAATCGAACTTCCTCGCCGTTCATTTGATCTGGCGAGGAGGGGATCAGGGAACACAGGCTTGGGGAGAATTCTCCCCAAGCCTGATTAACCTTTGGTTTATTGCTTCTCTTTAAATTCGCCTTCAACGAAGTCATCACCGCCTGGAGTAGGACCGCCGCTGGTAGGACCACTGGCCGCCGGACCGCCTTCAGGTGTCTGCTGGTACAAAGAACCGCCCACTTTTTGAATGACCTGGCCGAGATTATCCGCAGCACTGCGAATACCATTGATATCGTTGCCCTGCAGTTGTTCTTTGACCTTGCCAATGCCGTCTTCCACCTGTTTCTTCATGTCAGGGGTCACCTTGTCGCCGTAGTCCTTGAGCATTTTTTCTGCAGCATACATGGTATTATCGGCATGGTTACGAACTTCGACAAGCTCTTTGCGTTTGCGGTCTTCTTCAGCATTCGATTCCGCTTCGCGGCGCATCTTGTCCACTTCGGAATCAGTCAAACCAGAGGATGCCGTGATGGTGATTTGCTGGCTGCGCCCGGAAGCCTTATCTTTTGCGGTTACGGTCAAGATACCGTTTGCATCGATATCAAACTTCACCTCAATTTGCGGCATACCGCGCGGAGCTGGGGGGATGCCATCCAAGATAAAGCGGCCTAAGGATTTATTGTCCGCTGCCATTGGGCGTTCACCCTGCAAAACATGAATTTCCACCTGAGTCTGACCATCCGCAGCCGTTGAAAATACCTGGCTCTTACTGGTAGGAATGGCTGAGTTCCGCTCAATCAAAGGCGTTGCAACACCACCCAGGGTTTCGACTGAGAGGGTCAACGGGGTAACATCCACAAGAATAACATCTTTAACATCACCACCCAAAACAGCTCCTTGAATGGCTGCGCCGATCGCCACAACTTCGTCCGGATTGACACCCTTATGAGGATCTTTGCCAAATTCACGGCGAACCGCTTCCTGGACAGCTGGCATACGGGTCATACCACCCACCAAAACAACCTCATTAATATTAGCGGGTTTCAAACCAGCATCAGCAATTGCCCGGCGGACTGGATCCATAGATCGCTGGACGAGATCGTTGGTTAATTGTTCCAATCGAGAGCGGGTAATCTGCATGACCAGATGTTTCGGTCCAGTTGAATCCGCGGTGATATACGGCAGGTTGATTTCGGTCTGCATTACCGATGAGAGCTCAATTTTTGCTTTTTCAGAGGCTTCTTTTAAGCGCTGTAAAGCCTGGCGGTCATTCCGTAAATCAATACCGTTCTCTTTCTTGAATTCATCAATCAGGTAATCCATCAGGCGCAGATCGAAGTCATCACCGCCCAGGAAGGTATCGCCGCTGGTAGATTTCACCTGGAACACACCATCGCCAACATCCAAAACGGAAATATCAAAGGTACCGCCGCCCAGGTCATACACCGCAATAATTTCATTCTTGCGCTTATCCAGACCGTAAGCCAGCGAGGATGCGGTCGGTTCATTGATAATACGCATCACTTCCAAACCGGCAATTTTACCGGCATCTTTGGTCGCGTTACGCTGCGCATCGTTGAAATACGCCGGAACAGTAATCACAGCCTGGGTAACTGCTTCGCCTAAAAATGCTTCGGCATCCGCCTTAAGTTTTGCCAGGATCATGGCGGAAACCTCAGGTGGTGAATATTCCCGGCCGCCCATCACAACGCGGGCATCACCGTTCGGGGCTTTGGTAACTTTATACGGCACCCGGCCAAGGGTACGCTGCACTTCCGGGTCATCAAATTTGCGACCCATCAAGCGTTTGATTGAAAAGACCGTGTTTTCCGGATTGACGATGGCCTGGTTGCGTGCGGCACGTCCAACAAGACGTTCTCCATTTTTGTTAAATGCCACAACGGAAGGTACCAGGCGTTCCCCCTCTGCGGAAGGAATGACTTGCGGCTCACCGCCGACCATCACTGCGACCACTGAGTTGGTTGTTCCAAGATCGATACCTACAATTTTTCCCATGATTATTCCTCCTAGCGTGCCACTCTGACAAGCGCCGGGCGAATCACCCGGTCGCCAATGACATACCCTTGTTGTAATACTTCGATCACCTGGCCGCTTTCATGGTCAGGGCTATCTTCATGTGTGATCGCTTCATGCAAATTCGGATCAAACATTTCTTTTTCGGCTGGAATACGTTGAATTCCTTCCGCTTCTAAGATCGTGGTTAATTTGCGGTAAATTAACTCGATTCCATCTGCCCATTTGGCTTCCGAAGCCTGGTCGGGCTTGTTTTTTAAGGCCCGGTCCATGTCATCTGCCACTGCCAGATATTTTTTTACGATATTTGCAGTAATTACCTGATTGAGCTGCGCCTGATCGCGTTCGATCCGTTTTTTATAGTTCATAAAATCGGCTCGTTCGCGCTGCCAGCCTTCAAAATATTCCTTGCTTTGATTTTGCGCTTTTTCCAATTCCTGCTTGAGCGCATTTAGTTCCTCGGCGGATAAAGAAACCTTTTCACCTTCTTTTGTTTCTTGTTCCGCACCTTCAATGCCGGGTTTTTCCATGATATCTTCTTGTGGCCCTTCCTTTTCTCCACGGATTTGAGAAACGTCCTTTTTTAATTCTTCGGCATCCCGGTCTTGAGCAGCCTCATGTTTGTGTTGTTTGCGTTTTGATTCGCTCATCCATTCACCTCACCAGACGATGATGAAGAACTATCATCTACCAGGGTCTCAGCGACAAGATCACTTAATAATCCTGATAGAAACCGTACAATTGAAATAGCCCGCCCATAG
>JAJUJY010000028.1 GCA_029265085.1 Chloroflexota bacterium | reverse complement strand
ACCAGCGGTTCGTTACTGTGCCTGTTCTTGGACATCTCATTGCCTGGTTAAATAACGTCTTTGGCGCTGTAATTATCGGCCAGGACCGCCGGGTTGTGCTGACACAGCGCCCCAAGAAATCCGGGTTAAAAATTGGCGAAAAATTGATTCCTGCGGATCAGCCAATCATCCAATACCGGCGAATTCGCCAGGAAATGCAAGAGAAAGTCAATTAGCCAGTCAGATAGTCGATTAGAACAGCCCTTGGATATTCAGGGGCTGTTTTTCATTCTTAGCTCTTGTATAGAAATCTTGTTCTTGTATAATAAATAAAACGGAGGGATTAAAAAAAATGCATTCTCCCATTCTTGAGTCCGCTCGCAATTTTTTATGGTGTAATGGCCGTTTGCTTGAAAGGCGCTTATTTTCCCATCTTTTTGAAGGCGCACCCGCCCAGCCTGTTCTACAGGTATTACGTGCGTACCAAAATGAAGACGGCGGCTTTGGCAACGCACTGGAACCAGACAAACGGGCCAGCGACAGCCAACCAATTGACCAAAAATTTGCTCTTCTGGTTATGGAAGACAGCCAACCTGATGATGCAATGATCAACAGCATGCTCCAGTTTTTAGAATCGATCACTACAACAGAAGGTGGAATTCCCTTTGTGCTGCCCACCGCGCGCAGCGCACCGCGGGCTCCCTGGTGGAATACAGAAGACAACCCGCCAGCCAGTATCAACCCAACCGCCGGCATTACCGGTTTGCTGCACAAATTTCATGTGAAACATCCCTGGCTGGACCGAGCAACAGAATTTTGCTGGAAGAAAATCGAACAAATGGAAGGCTTGATCTCCGAAGACACGCTAACCATCCTGAAATTTTTAGAATATGTTCCCGAGCGTGATCGTGCGCTCGATCATTTAGAGCAGCTCCGCCAATATGCATTTGATAACCATCACATTGAACTTAATCCGGATGCAGAAGGTTATGTGCACATGCCGTTGGAGATTGCGCCGCGGCCTGACAGCCTATGTCGTGCCTGGTTTGATGATCAAGCCATCCAGTCGCATTTAGAAGCACTCAAAACACGCCAAAAAGATGACGGCGGCTGGCCGATTTCCTGGCCAACTGTCAGCCCGGCTTGCGAACTTGAATTCCGCGGGATTATCACCCTTCGTGAATTAAAAATTTTACGGGCATATCACCAGCTGTAGCCCGATAGATTAGAATTGATTAAGAGTTTGTCGGACAACTTGACAAGCAATTTGCCATATGCTATTATATTCTTTGCCGGACGCCTGGGTGCCCCCCTCACCCCGGCGTCTGGCTATCTAATATAGTCACTGAGGGATACAGGGGGAAATTGGTTTTCTTTCACTTTGAAAGAACGGCGGCAGGTACCCTGCCGCCGAAAAACTTTAAATCGCCTGAATTATTAATCGTTACGCGCTACTGGCTGCCATTGCGCAAACGCTGATGATATTTTCTCCAGAATAGGACCGAGCCAATTCCCATCCCTACAAAACCCACCAGGGCTGGACCAGGTTGTCCCCAAAAAATGCCTAATGCAACAACCTGCAGCAGCCAGATCAAGGTGTAAATCGCAGCCAATAAATACGGGTCAAATTCCGGCGGTGAGACAACCAGGGTGACCACGGTTGATACCAACCACCAGCCAAAATAATTAATGATTGGAATCCCAAAATAAAGCCCTGGCTGGTCCCATTGCCAGAGATTGAGCATGACCATCTGTGGGTCCAGATATAAATCCCAGGCAGTAAACACCAGGCCAGCTGCCGCTGCAAAAACCCAGCGATTTTTTCTGCTAACCAATCCTTGTGCAATCGCCCAGGCTGGTGGCAGCATCATAAACCAGGCTAATGGGATTAATAACGGTACATTTAATAACTGTGGTTGTAATAAAGCCGTATAGTGATACCTGCCAAATGGAAAACCCGTCTGGCTGCCCACAAATTCGGCGAACCAGGTTATTGGAACAATCATTAATAACAACCGAAGAATGACTTTAGCAGGCCATACCATCCAGATCAAGCGAAAAACGAGAGCTGCCTGGGCAACCACCCCCAAATTAATCATCTGGATTTGTGCATCCACACCAGCAACCCACCCGACCACTGGGGTCATGGTCATCACTAGAAGCCAACCAGCCAGCCAGGGCCAAATCTGGTTAAGCGACAGTTGATTCAAATACAGCTTAATGGTTTTTTGCATCATTTGAAATCGATTTTGGTTTCCGCAAGAACAAAACGCTCAGGCTGATTGCGGGTAGCAAACTAATTTTCTTTAATCCGGTTGTATATGCCCGCTGATCGTATACGCGGTACCTGATCTTTTCAATTTCCTCCAGAATAGCGGCATATAATAGTGCAGCCGCGCCAACCGAAATGCGAGCACTGGAGGATAAGAAAGTAATTCCGGGTAAGGCCTCTTGGTATAATTTCCGGGCACGCTCAATTTCGTATTGCATTAACTGAACGAAACGATCGTCGCATGTATGATTGAGAATATCCTGTACGGTTAGCCCAAAGCGCTGCAGGTCTTCCTCGGGAAAGTACACTCTGCCGCGGGCTGCATCTTCGCCAACATCTCGCAAAATATTGGTTAATTGCAAAGCAATCCCGAGTTTGATTGCATAAAGCTCAGCCTGCTCAAACGTTGCGCCTTTCGCCAACCCAATAATTGGCATGGAAAGAAGCCCTACCGTTGAAGCGACCCGATAACAATACGCTTGTAAAGCATCCCAGGTCGGATAGGTTTTTTGCTCGAGGTCCATGCGAACCCCATCGATCAATTCCATCTGGTAGCGCAAATTAACCCGATATTGTTTGCGATAATAAGCCCAGGTGAACAAAACAGGGTTTTTCTGGTTTTCTACCTCAAGAGCTGCCTCAGAACGCCAGTGTTCCAATTCTTCTAAAGAGGATTGATCGCTGTCCACCAGATCGTCTGTCATCCGGCAAAAAGCATACAGGGCACGGATAGCCTGTCTTTGTTGGCGCGGAAGCAAACCGGTTGCAAAGTAAAAAGTTTTCGATTGCTCCCGTATGATTCCTTCAATCGCCTGAACAGCAGCCTGGAATTCCGGAATCAATAATGTCTGCTGAGAAGAACGCCAAGAAAAACCCATAAATCTTCACCACAAATTAATAGTTTAGAACGCCTCACGAATTAAATTTTCAGCAATAATCGCCGATGACAGCACTCCCGGCAGACCAGCTCCCGGATGGGTGCCCGCACCAACAAAATAGAGGTTCTCAAACTCTTCTGAGCGGTTATGTGGCCGGAACCAGGCAGATTGAGTCAAGATTGGTTCTACCGAGAAGGCAGATCCCTTGAAGCTATTTAATGTGCTTTGGAAATGCAGCGGATCGATATAATGTTCCGCAACGATGTTTTCTTGTAAATCCGGCAAATAATTCTCTTCAAGGAAATTCATGATCTTATCACGATACGGCCTGGCCATTTTCGTCCAATCCACACCCGCATCCAGGTGAGGAACCGGCGAAAGAACATAGAATGTCTCACAGCCTTCAGGTGCCATTGTCGGGTCCGTAATGGTTGGCATGTGTAAATACAACGAGAAATCTTCCGCCAGTGTTTTCTTGTGGAAAATATCATCCAACAGCGGTTTATATCGGCTGGAAAGGATAATATTATGGTGCGCAAGACGGCTATCCAGGTAACGCCGCTTGGTGCCAAAATAAATCACAAATAACGACATGCTGTAGCGCATGCTCTCAATGCGCCGGTTGGTATATTTCCGGCGATACACCTCAGGGATCAAGTAACGATACGTGAAGGCCACATCCGCATTGGAGACAATTGCATCCGCTTTATGGATGGTACCGTCTTTCATTCGCAGACCGGTCACTTTTCGCCCTTCCACAAGAATTTCATCTACTTCGGCATTCAGGTGAACTTTTCCGCCCAATTCAGCAAACAATTTGGCAATCGCATCCACAATCGCTCCGGTGCCGCCAATGGCATAATGGATACCCCACTCGCGCTCCAGGTAATGGATCATTGCATAAATACTGGTGGTGTCAAAGGGATTACCGCCAACCAGAAGCGGATGAAACGAAAACACCTGCCGCAAAAAATCATTTTGAACATACTGCGAAACATAGTTATATACACTGCGGTAGGACTGAAGACGGATAAGATCCGGCGCGATTTTCAACATATCGGAGAGATGAAGAAAAGGCTTGTCGGCCAGTTCTACAAAGCCCTTCTCAAAAATTGCTTTTGTTGTTTGAATAAAGCGCTGGTAGCCTTCTTTATCTTGAGGATTCCACTGTTCAATTTGTGAATAAATAAAATTGGGATCGCTATTGTAATCAAATGAGCGCCCGGTATGATCAAATATCCGGTAAAACGGTGTGACCGGAACAAATTTTACATAGTCTTCCCGTTTGCGCCCAGCAGCAGCAAAAATATCATCAAACATAAATGGAGCGGTAATAACCGTCGGTCCGCCATCAAATTTAAAACCGTTGATTTCATACAAATAACCGCGGCCGCCTAGCTTATCTCGTTTTTCAAAAAGCTCTACTTCATAACCGCGGGCTGCCAAACGAGCAGCTGTTGCCAAGCCCCCAAATCCTGCACCAATTACAATAATCTTCTTTGCCATGTGAATTGCCTCCCTAGGATTTGAATTATCATTTTAGAAAGATGCCCTAGATGATTTAATTGTACAAACCCCACTATTCTTTCATCAACCCAGTGTACAAAGTTTATGCAAATCTTGTGCAGTAGATTAAGTTATTATAAGTCAATTGGCTGCTGAACGGATAAATCTCTTTTCTGACAATTTTTTTGAAAACCGCGCCAGAATATTTTCGGCTACGCGCATCGCACCTAGCGTTACTCCAGCTGTAGATTGACCTGGAAAGATTGAATCCCCGACCAACCAAAGATTGTCGATCCCTGTACCTGGACCGCGCACGGAAAACAAGGATGTCTGAGCAAATCCACCCACCATCCCTGATGGACGGCGCGTATAAAACGCAAAGGTCCGCGGGGTACCGGGCAGACACAACCGCATCGAACGCCGCAATCCCGGGATGGCAATTTCGGCTGCACGCAAAACACGCTCCGTGTACTCTTCCTTCATTTGTTCATACAGCTCACCCGTGCCCCACCATTTTTCAACTTGGGTATGGGTTGAAAATGTCAACGCACGCATCCCTGCTGGTGCTCGACCAGCATCATCCAGCGGAGTAATCGAGGCAAAAACTGAATTTCCTTCCCCCAACGGCAGGCTGGGATCAACAATTACCTGGAAGTGGGTTGCCGCCAGTGGTTCAATTACGCTTGATTCAACCCCTGCATAGACCGTAAATGCCCCCCAGGTTGGACTCCGTGCAAGGTTTTCTTTTCGTAATTTTTCCGGGCTGTGAACTCCAAGAATTTTCTCAAGCGCCCAGGGTGTCTGGTTGGCAACAACCGCATCGCCTTCCAGCTCCAGACCTTTTTGTGTTCGCACACCAACAGCCTTGCCCTGGCGAACAATTACTTGAACAGCTTGCTGACGGAAGATCACTTCTCCGCCATGAGACCGAATCCACTTCACCAGGGTCCAGGCCAGGCTGCCCATTCCCCCATGAACATAGTTCACACCACGCCTGGGCAGATCCAGCGCTGCGCTCCCATATAACGCATTAGCCTGGCTGCTCACCGTTTGGGCAGAGATCAATAACTGGGCATCCACAAAAGCTCTTAAATTCCACGATGCATTATGTGGAAACAGTTGGCGGACTTTATGGGTCAGGTATGGAATTGCAGGGATCGTATCCAACCGGACTGCCTGGATGATTGCCGCCCAATCTTTCAGCGAATCCGGCGGCCAGGGGAATTTGCGGGAAGATAACTGCCAGGAAGCCTCAGCAAGCCTTTCCTGATGAGACCAGAATGATTCACTGCCAGGAAATTTTTCCCGGCGCTCCTCCTGCCACTGCTGCTGATCTGTCCATTGGGCAATAACCTGGTCGCCAAGATGAACAACCCAGGCAGGATCTACCGCAGTCACCGGCCATTCTAATCCCAAAATTTCAGCGATACGGGCATGCGGACCACCCACAGAAAAACCGCCAGCCAGCGTTGCGCCAGCATCAAAGCGGTATCCCTGGTGAAAAAAAGTCCCGGCACTGCCGCCGGGATAAACATGTGCTTCTAACACAGTGACCTGGAACCCTGCTTTGATTAGTAATGCAGCTGTGGTTAATCCACCCATCCCAGCGCCAATCACAATGATCCTTGGCGTTCTCATTCTTTTCCTTCAACAAATTTCCGGGTAACCCTGGCACGGTAAAAAAATAAAAACATTAAACCTAATTGGGAGAAAAATACTTTTGTCCAGAGATGTCTTAATCCAGGCTTATAGGTCAACTCAATATGTTCTCGGACTCGAGTCGTCTGCGCATCAACGGGTTCAAATGAATGGGTATGCTGCCACGTTTTCAGTGGACCGCGCGTTTGTGTATCAGTAAAACCCCGCAGCAGATCTACGCGGCTGTGTAATGCGATCCAACGCACAGGAAAAGGCCCAAACCACATGGTAAATTCAACCACAGACTGTTCTCTTAACGGATCCACCCGATGAAACTGTACCCATAAAGGCGGTGGGGTTAATCGTTTAAGCGCATTTGCATCCCTGTGGAATTCTGCCACAGCCTGAATCGGTGCCCTGACGAGGAAAGAAGTTTCAAAAGTAGCCATAATTCATGATGTCCTGGCAACTGTCGGTACTGGCTCAACTTTTTCCTGGTAGCGGTATACAAAACGAAAAACATAGAATGCCAGCCAGATCAAGATTAACCCACTAAAAATTCCCGGAGCAGAGGTGCCAATTTTTTCCAACAAAATCCCGCCAAAGGTAGGTGAAATCATGCGGGTTAAACTTTCTAGCGATGCTGAAAGTCCCAGAGTTCCACCAACCTCAACCGGGCTGACTGATTTACTGAGAGCACTATTAATTACCGTATTTAGCACGCCGCCAGCCAGAGCAATCGGCACCAAATCAATTAATAAAGAAAGCACACTGGGTGAGAATGCCCACCCAAACAACCCGACAGCCATCAAGATGGTGGAGAAGAATATTAATGAACGATCACTGAACCGGGCAGTTAATTTTCCGATTAAAAAGCCCTGAACAATGACCGATAAAACACCAACATATCCCAAGATATAGCCTGTTTCTTGGGCAGAAAGATTAAACTTCCGCAAGCCGTAAAGAGCAAAAATGGTCTGGAAGGTAGAAAAAGCCAAAGCAAAGAAAAAACGAGTATGCAGCAAAGGACCAACCAATGGCCGGCGCAGTGCGTCCAACAAAGCTTTTGGAGTAAACGGAGTTCGATTCGCATTTCCAAGAGCAGTTCTTTTCTCAAGTGTCAATGATTCTGGCAGCCAAAGCGCCACCATAACCAGGTTCAACATCGAGATTCCTGCAGCCGCCAAAGAAGGCACACCATATCCCCACTGGCTTAGCAAGCCGCCAGCAGCAGGACCAATGATAAACCCCAGGCCAAAAGCAGCACCAATTAATCCAAGTCCTTTGGCACGGTTGCTCGAATCGGTGATGTCACTGATATACGCTTGGGCTACACTGATATTTCCGCCAAACAAACCGGAAACAATCCGTGAAACAAACAGCATTGGTAAGCCATTTGCAAAACCCAACATAAAAAAACCGATTGCATTTCCCAAAATACTGATCATTAAAATTGGACGGCGGCCAAAACGATCCGACAGCCGCCCTAAAAATGGTGTAGCCAGAAATTGTGCGGCGGCATATGAAGCAACCATCAAACCTATTACCACACCATCCGCATTAAAACTGGCTGCATAATAAGGCAGCAGTGGCAAAATCAGGCTAAATCCCAACAAATCAATAAAAACGACCAGGAAAATGGAAGAAAGCAATCTGTTTTTCATGGAGTACTCCGGTTAAAACAAGTTTATCCGACGGAACTCATCATTCTCTCAATCGTTTCAATTACTTCGGTTGGAGATGAATTAAGGTAAATCGCTGGAACTGATTCTGGTAAATGCTGTTCGGTAAATGCCTGCCCGCCCAACACAACCAACGGATGGGGTTCAGGAAATCGGTTCAGGATGTCAGGCAAACGCAGCAATTCTTCTGCGGCCTGCATGCGTGTTGCGGTAAACAATAACAGCCGGGGATTAAGCGGTATCAACGCATCCTCTAACCGGTCAAGTTTCAAGTCCTGGCCAAAATATTTCACATCCCAGCCGCGCCAGCGCAGCATCACAACCAGCATTAATAAACCAATTTGATGGAGTTCTCCAGGTGCGCAGGCTGCCACAATGACCCCAGGACGAGTAGGCGCAGCAGAGGCTGCCAGCATACTCATCAAATGCTGCATACAAAACTGGGTCGCATAATGTTCAACTGCAATGGGAAGTTCGCCGCGATGCCATGCATCGCCCAATTCAACCAGGGTTGGTTGAATTATTTCGATTAAGACCTGATCAATGGAATACAACGTGAATGCACGGCGGATAATTTCTGTGGCTTCTTCCTCATCAAAATGAATCAAAGCTTCTAAAAATTCCTTAGAAAGTCCCTCTAAAGAGGCAGGCCGCTCGAGACGCGGCGG
Organism: Chloroflexota bacterium; assembly: GCA_029265085.1. Next base: position 24,636 of record JAJUJY010000028.1, on the reverse strand, counting down.
AGTAACATCAAAAGCCGGATCTCTTCCGGTTGAACGCAGCTCAGCCAGGTATTCAACTGCCCGGCCAATACTCATCCCGGCATCGATTTGTTTTTTTAACCAGCGCAAAACCCGTAAATCATATTCAGAATACAGACGGTATCCTTGTTCTCCCCTCGATGGTGTTGGCATCCCATAACGCCGCTCCCAGGCGCGTAAGGTAACTGGCAGCAAACCAACCAGCCGAGCCACGGCCTTAATGTTGTACACCGGTAAATGATGATTAGAAAGTGATATTCGATCTTCCATAATATGCACCTTTGAAATAATACGGTCGTTTAGATTATCTTACATTCACCCTAAACGACCGTCTATACTTTGTATAATCTTTGTGCAAGATCGCGGTTAATCGAGTGCGCCTTTTCCTTTTGCGCTTTTTTTGTATTGAGAAAGCACATCCCGAATTTGATCCAGGGCATCATCCATTGTTTCACCCAGGAACACACCTGCAATTCGATTGCGCAGCTCCGGCTGTAAATTAAAGGCTCTACCACCATACCCAAAGATTGGGCTGGGACGTAATTTGTTCACTTTCTCTTGCATTCGTTTTAGTTCAATCGCTGCGGATTCAGTGGTCGCAGACAAAATGATCATCGAGGGATGCTCATATCGCGCATAATCTACCAGGTCTTCAATCGGAATATCCGGTCCGAGATATTCCACCCGGTAACCCTGGCTGCGCAGAAGAACAGCCAGCATTAAGCTGCCAATTTCATGCTGCTCAGTGGGCGCACCACCAATCATGATGTAGGCTGCGCCGCGCCGTGAAGGATAAGCCTGCAGCAAAGTTAGCAGTTTGCCGCGCAGATATGCGCTCGCAAAATGTTCTGTGGTCACACGAATCTCGCCGCGATACCATGCCTCTCCAATCTCCACCAGGGTTGGAATTAGCACCTGATTAAAAATTGTTCGTAAATCAAAGATTGAAAGCACCTCACGCAATACTTCACCGGCCCTGGCCTCATCATGTTTGATCAAAGCCTGAAAAAGATGGCGAGAGTAAATCATAGGCGGAGTCGAAGATTTAACCGGCTCCGTGGTCGGTCCGGTTGGTACAGCATCCGGCCAGATACCGCTGCGAGACATTTTTCGCAATTCCCCTACTGCTGAAGAAATGGATACGCCACTATCCACCCGGTTTTTTAACCAGCGCAAAATAGCCACATCGCGCTCAGAATACAAGCGATATTTATTGTCGGATCGATGCGGTGTGAGGACTTCATGCCGTCGTTCCCAGGCCCGCAATGTGACTGGCCGAATACCCGTCTGGGTACTAACACTTTTTATCGTGTATTTTGGATCATCAGGAAATTCTGATATTGTAGGCACGGTTGACTCCTTTTTCTCTACGCTTCGCCAAATCGTTCGTACATAGTTTTTGGCGAGAAGATTCTACAAAGCTTTTATTTGTACAAAGTTTATCATATTTATAATCGAATGTATAGCCCTTTTTGTAAATGGTTTATTAACGTTTTCTCATATTTCTTCCATGGATTTCTATCCGTCACCATATAAGAAAATTCAACCCCCCTTTTGAAGGGGGGTTGAATTTTTCATTTTTACTTACGGGAATTAACCACGTCTTCGATCACATCCAATGCATTTTTCACCAGCTCAAGATCTGCTTGCGACCCCATATGTCCCAGCCGGAAGACTTTACCGGCAAGCGGACCATAACTGCCGCCAACAACCAATCCACGCTCGCGGAAAGCCGCATCCAATTCAGTCCAGGTGAAGCCTTGCGGCAAATTCACAGCGGTTACCGTGGGTGACGAGATAGCACCAACAGCCGGGTAAATTTTTAAACCAATTTCAACCAGGCGGTTACGGCAAAACTGCGCAACCTGTTCATGTCTTGCAAAAACTCGATCCAATCCCTCATCGAGGAGAATTTTTGTTCCGGTATACAAGGCAGCCATTCCATGCCAATCCGGTGTATATGGAAAATAAAAATCTTTTTGAGCAGTTCGGAATGGTTTTAGCGCGTCATAGCCAACATAATTTACTTTTTCAATGATCTCCCAGGCAGTATCACTTACCGTTAAAAATGCCATTGAAGGCGGCACGGACAATACTTTTTGAGAACCACCCAACGCCAGATCAATATTCCATTCGTCGCTCAACACCGGCACCCCGCCAGCGCTGGCAACTGCATCCACATATAATAAGGGAACACTATATTTTTTCTTTAATCGCCCAACTTCATCCAACGGATTTAATGTTCCGGAAGGTGTTTCACAATGCACCACAGTAATCATTTTGGGCTGAAAATCAATGATCGCTTGCTCAATTTCAGCATAATTGTGAATGGTTTGATCGTACGGCAAACCAATGGTTTTGACTTCAGCGCCAACTGATTTTGCCATTTCCCCAATTCCATAACCAAACACACCGGTTGAAATTGCCAGTACACGCTCTCGCGGCAGCAAGCAGCTTTTGAGCGCCCCCCACAAGGCAATCATCCCTTCTCCAGTCTGAATCACGATCTGACTATTGGTACCGTATATAGTTTTGAGGTTTTCTTCGGTTTGATTATATAAATCCAAAAATTCCGATTCTAAATCGGCCGAACCATAATCTACTTGCATGGCAGCCAGGACTTCCACAGGGACTTTTACCGGGCCAGGTACCATTGGAATTGGATATGTGCGCATTGTCCACACCTCATCACGTAGAATCTGCCTGCCCCTCCCACAGGTCTATCATTATTATCCCATAAACTTTGGTTGATTAAATCGATTATTTTTCTTTAAAGCCGGACTTCCTGGCGAATTTCCTCTAAAATTTTTGCCCGTAAATCAACAAAGGCAGGCATCTTTTCTGTGATTAATAGGCTGCGCGGGCGGGGCAAATCTACCACATACTCCGACTTAATCTTCCCTGGCCGGGCTGTCATAACATAGATTCGATCCGACAACAACAACGCCTCTTCCACATCATGAGTAACAAATAAAACACTGGTGCGGTTGCTCTCCCAGACATCCAACAACAATTCCTGCATTACCAATCTGGTCTGTGCATCCAATGCCCCAAATGGTTCATCCATAAACAATATCTTCGGCTGGTAAACCAATGCTCGCGCAATAGCCACGCGTTGGCGCATTCCGCCAGACAATTGATTGGGATACGCATTTTCAAAACCAGCCAGACCAATTAATTGGATAAATCGCTGAACTCGCTCATCCTGCTCTGAACGGGACAGGCTGGATTTTTTCAAAGCAAAACGTACATTTTCCGAAATGGTTAACCAGGGAAATAAGGTGTAACTTTGAAAAACCATACCGCGGTCAGCGCCCGGCCCAGTCACAGGAATACCGTCCACAAGCACCTGCCCGCTGCTCACCTCATCCAAACCGGCAGCAATCTCCAAAAATGTAGATTTTCCACATCCAGACGGGCCAATAATTGATACAAATTCATTTTCCCCCAGGGTCATGTAAAAATCTTCTAAGGCTGTCACCACCTTGCCGCGCCCTGGAGCAAAAGTTTTCGTCAACTTGATTGCTTCTAGTTTTGGAATTTTCATTCTCTATCACTCCTTATCCGCGCCGCTCAGTCCAGCGGAACATCCAGCGGTAAGCCGCTTTAAAGGCCATATCCGTAATCAACCCCAGTGCCCCAATCACCAAAATTCCTAAGATGATCGTATCGGTTTCCAAAAAACGCTGTGCCCGCATAATCCGGTACCCTAGACCCACATTGGCTGCCACAAGTTCTGCCACAACCAGGTATGTCCACGCCCACCCTAATGTGATTCGGAAAGTATCCCAAATTCCCGGCATCGATGCGGGTAAAATCACCGATGTCAGAATTTCCCACTTGCTCAAACCAAACGTATAAGAGGTCTTAATTAACTCTTTTTGGACAGTTTTTACATTATCCATAATCATCAAAACTTCCTGGAAAAAGGTACCAATAAAAAGGATCAAGAATTTTTGGGTATCTCCTACGCCGCTCCACAAAATCGTCAATGGGATAAAAGCCACTGCCGGCATATAGCGCACCAAATCAATAAAGGGCTCAAACATTCCTTCAAACAGGCGAAAATTACCCATCAGAATACCAATCGGCAGGGCAAAGAGTGTAGAAATAAGCCACCCAACCATAATCCGGTACACACTGGCACCAATATCTTGCCAGAGAATCCCCGCTTGAATTTGCCTTGCCAATTCTTGAACCACTGCGGTTGGACTGGGCAAAAATAAGGGGGACACCAACCCTGTATAGGTCAAGACAGCCCACAATACACCAAACAAAGCCAAAAATCCTCCACCCGCAAGCCAATAAATTCGCGCAGGAATTTCTGCTCGTAGTTCCAACAACCGCGGCCTGGTTCGCGGTTGTTGGAATTTTGTTGAAAGAGAACGATCTTGTTTGAACACGTTATTCCCCTAAGAAGGTTGGATCAATTAATTTCGTGATGTCAGGCAGGGTCTCAAACAGGCTCATAGCCTGTGCAGCCGCAGCAACATCTTGAATTGTTTGGTCAAAACCACCCTTGAACAAGTCACGGTTTTCAGCCAGTCCATAAAAACGGACCCCGTCAAAAGCAGTCACCAAATCTTGTGGTTCGCTGCCAACATTTTTCGCAATGATTGCTTTAGCATCTTCTGGATTACTGTTATAGAAGGCTAAAGCTTCATCCCATACTTTCAACAGAACTTTCACCGCTTGAGGATTGTCTTGCGCAAATTTCGCCGAGACCACCAAAACATCGGATATCAGACCTGGGCGTTCCGCCGCTGTATATAACACACCAATTTCCTGGCCTTGTTTAACTGCTTCGGTGATGTATGGCTCATAAGTTACTGCTGCATCTACTTGCTTCCCCAACAAAGCCAACCCAGCGTCCGAAGCAGGCATCGGCACCTTGGTCACATCAGCAATCGACATTCCATTTTGTGCCAGGGCATAGTTAAGCAACAAATCACTGGTTGTGCCCTCTTCGTATGCAATCGCTTTCCCTTTTAAATCTGAAATACTTTGAATGCCCGTGCCTGCGAGAATTGCATCCGCTTCATAGGAAGCATCCTCGATCAGCACCAGACGAATATCTAAACCGGCGCTATACAGCTTAAGCGCGGTGTGTGTTGCCAGGTTTGCTGCCTCCATTTGGCCAGAAGCCAATGCTGCATTGACATCCTGGTCCTGATTGAAATTGACCAGTTCAACACTCAATCCATATTTTTCAAACAAGCCTTTTTCCTGGGCAATCCACCAAGGGCCGTAACCGATCCAGGGCTGTGTTCCAATTCGAATTTGCACCGGTTCCTCCACAGCAGCCGGAGCAGCACATCCAACCAGAACAATGGCCGATAAAACAATCATCAAAAAACTTAACCAACGGTATTTCATTTCGAACTCCTTTTTTTCTTGAATAAATTATTTTTTATTGACGTGCTTCGGCCGCCAGTGCGTGAGCATCCAGGCCTTCAGCTCGCGCAATAATTGCCGATACCTGGCCTACTTCACGCGCCGTCAGCGGATCAAGGGCAACCAGGCTAATCACTTTGATAAAATCCCAAACGTTTAAGGGAGAGGCAAATCGTGCAGAACCGCCTGTAGGCATTGCGTGGCTGGGTCCTGCCGCGTAATCGCCCAACACCTCATAGGATTGCTCCCCAACAAAGATCCCTCCTGCAGCCGTAATTTTTTCTACCCACTCCCAGGGGTTAGAAACCACCAAATTAAGATGCTCCGGCGCATATTGGTTTGAAAGCGCTACAGCCTCCGCCAGATCGCTGGTAATTACAGCCCCAGACCGACGAACAAGTGAAACATCTAATTGACTGAACCGTGAAAGCCTACTGCCGCTGGCTGAATCTATTTGCCGTAATATTTCTGCGCGGACTTCCTCCGCAAGACGCCGGGAGGGTGTCAGCAATATGGCCGCCGCCAACACATCATGCTCAGCCTGCGCCAACAAATCCGCTGCAACCCAGGCAGGCTGCGCGCTTTCATCTGCAATTACAACGGTTTCTGTTGGGCCGGCCAGATTATCGATCCCCACCACTCCAAACACCTGTTGTTTTGCCAGGGTAACAAACAAATTCCCAGGGCCAACAATTTTATCCACAGAACGAATCGATTCAGTCCCGTAAGCCAATGCTGCAATCCCCTGTGCGCCGCCCAGGCTGTACACCTCTTTCACACCTGCCACAGCCGCAGCAGCCAGAATCACTTCTGAAGGGTATTGGCTGCCTCGTTGAGGCGGTGTAACAATGACCAGCTCTTTGACCCCCGCAACCCGGGCTGGAATCGCAGACATTAGAACGGTTGAAGGCAGCGGTGCGGTACCGCCAGGGACATAGATACCGACTCTTTGAACTGGCCGGAGCAGCTGTCCTAAAGTCCCCCCTAATTCATTGGTCATCCAGGAAATTAGCGGCTGTTTCCGGTGAAATGCCTCGATCCGTCCGGCGGCATCCCGCAGAGCTTCCCGTAATTCGATCGGAATCAACGCAAGCGATTTATTAATCACTTCCTCCGGCACCCGAAATGACGAACCAGCGACTCCATCCAAGCGCTCGGACCATTGAGCTAAAGCCGCATCTCCGCGGGAACGCACATCCGCAAGAATTGTTGAGACGGCTTCAGCCGGGGATAAGGGTTGTCCAAACAATTTTTCAATCCCCTTTAAGGTTTGGGAAGGGACAGCTTGAGAATCAAAAGGGGTTCGCTTAAGAATAGTTTTTTTCGCTTCGGACGGATTGTAAATTAGAAACATGGTTACTCCTAAAAAATATAAAACGATAGGGATCCGTGTGTCGTATCATTCAGACACCGGGAATAAAAAGACCCCCGACTGATCGGGGGCCTATATATTGATTGCGTTAGAAATTGGAATTTTCTTGCGCGCGGCGATGGCCTGCCGGATCAAGTCTGGGGGTCAATTCCATGATGATGATGGAGCTGCGCAAAGGTTTTCATCGTAGCCAGGAGTTTATCATCCTTAAAATGCATTGTCAAGCATTCGAAATACCTTGTATCAGGTATTTTGGCATGTTTTAGTGCAATTTGCCCAACAAAGCGCAAAGGAGTATAATACCAGGGTTTCTACATGAAGATCTGGCAAATATCCAGGGAGGCACCATTGAAAACCAGTGCAGTTGAACGTTTTATCCGTTATGCCAAAATTGATACAATTTCGGACCCAAATTCAACCACGTTTCCCAGTACAGCCAAACAATTTGACCTTGCGCACATTTTGGTTGACGAATTAACCGCTTTAGGGTTAACGGATATTTCGCTGGATCTAAACGGGTACATCATGGCCACTCTACCGGCAAATTGCTCCGGTAATAGTCCTGTGATAGGTTTGATCGCCCACATGGATACCAGCCCCGATCTTACAGGCAGCAATGTCAACCCGCAATTTGTGGAAAATTATGACGGTGGTGATATCGTTCTTAACCCGGAAAAAGGGATTATTCTTTCGCCGCGTGAATTTCCTGAGTTAAAGAAATATATTGGTCAAACCCTCATCACCACAGACGGTACAACCCTTCTGGGTGCTGATGATAAAGCTGGCCTGGCAGCCATCATGGCCGCTTTGGACTACCTGGTGCATAACCCGCAAATCAAACACGGCACCATTAAAATTGGTTTCACACCCGATGAAGAAATTGGTAAAGGCGCAGACCGGTTCGATGTGCAAAAATTCGCTGCCGACTTTGCCTACACCATCGATGGCGGTGATCTTGGTGAACTGCAATATGAAAACTTCAACGCAGCCAGCGCACGGATCAATATCCGCGGCCGCAATGTCCATCCTGGCACCTCCAAAGATAAGATGATCAACGCCAATCAGATTGGCATTGAATTTCACAATATGCTGCCCGTACAAATGCGCCCAGAATTTACTGCGCATTACGATGGCTTTTTCCATCTCACCAATTTCAGTGGAACCGTTGAAGAAACCAGATTGGCATATATTATTCGCGAGCATGACCAGGCTAAGTTTGAAGCAAAAAAAGAATTTTTAGCTCGTGTCACTGAATTCTTGAATAAAAAATATGGCGAGAGCACAGTTTCCTTAGAAATAGTGGACAGCTACTACAATATGAAAGAAAAAATCCTGCCTGTTTTCCACATCATTGAACTGGCTCGCCAGGCAATGTTGGATGCAGAGGTAACACCTCAAATCATTCCGGTTCGGGGCGGCACGGACGGGGCCAGGCTTTCTTTTATGGGATTGCCTACCCCAAATATCTTCTGCGGATCAATGAATGCGCACGGGCGTTATGAATATCTGCCTGTAATTTCTTTAGAAAAAGCAGTAGAAGTCATCCTCAACATTCTTCGCCGCGCAGCAGAAAAATAACCCCTGAACTATCCTTGACACCCAAGGGCGCAGTAAACCTGCGCCTTTCTTTTTTAACTTTCCTATCCAGGCGGTTAATGATTAACTACCCATAAGTCTAATGAAAAGCTGGCAGGCTGTTTGGGAAGAAATATCCAAAAAAACTATATGATCAACCTTGAAAGACAAGGTGATCCGGTATGAAAGTAATAAACACATCATTTCTGCAAAACAGTTGGATTCGAGGGCTCATTCTGATTTTTATCGTCGCCGGTATGGTGATTTCTGCCGCCAATATTTTTCCTGCGAGAGAAGTAAAACCTGGCGCCCCGGTTGAAATTTTTACCAATCACTTAGATCAACGAATTCCTGCCATCATGCAAGCCTATCAAATTCCAGGCAGCGTAGTTGCTTTAGTCAAAGAAGGGAAAATCGTCTGGATTAATGCCTATGGTTACGCCGACCTGGAAACCGGCCGGAAAATGACCCCAGACACCTACCTGCGCGTCCAATCCATTTCAAAATCAGTCACTGCCTGGGGCGTGATGAAACTGGTTGAACAGGGCAAAATCGATTTGGATCGCCCTGTTGAGCAGTACCTGAAAAATTGGTCTTTCCCTAATTCAGAATTTTCGGAAGAAAAAATAACCACACGGCAATTATTAAGCCACACAGCCGGACTGCCCCTCGGAGACGTATTTACCATTTACCGCCCCGACCAGGTTGTTCCATCATTAGAAGACAGCCTTTCTAAAGAAGCTGTGCTGATGCAAGAGCCCGGGCAAAGTTTTTCTTATTCCAATACTGGCTACAATTTTTTAGAATTATTAATCGAAGAAGTAACCGGCCAGGATTTCGCTGAATATATGGAGCAAAAAATTTTTTTGCCACTGGGGATGGAACATGCCAGTTACAACTGGAGTGAAGACATCCAGCCCTCAGTGCCCAATGGATACAACCAAAAAGGCAAAGCCATCCCGGTTTATATTTATCCTGAAAAAGGTTCGGGAGGACTTTTCGCTCGGGTTGAAGATATTGCAACTTTCGTTGCTGCCGAAATGCACGGATATACCTCCAGCCAACCTGTTCTATCTAACCAGAGCATTCAGAGCCTGCATACCCCCATCGCTGAGGACCTGGGCGTGTACAGCCTCGTATTTGATTCGTATGGATTAGGTCACTATATTGAAACTTTACCCAATGGAATGCAAGCAATTTCTCATGGTGGGCAAGGAACCGGCATTATGACTCATTACCACGCCGTCCCGGAAACTGGTGATGGAATTGTCATTTTGACCAACAGCCAAAGAAGCTGGCCGTTCATTGCGTACATCTTAACGGATTGGGCAAAATGGTGCGGTTTTTCTTCCCTGGGTATGAGCCGGATTATCCTGGCAATTAAAGCCCTCTGGATCATTATTGGCATTCTATGGTTCGGTGTGCTATGGCAATTTATTCATGTCATTATGGGATTAATTCAAAAAACACGCAAATTTGGTTTATCTGCCAAAGGGTCAAGGTGGGTCCAGGCAATTCAATTCATTCTTTCTGTGCTGCTGGTCGATGTTTATATTTGGAGTGTTCAACAGGATTACTTATTCATTTCTTCAGTTTTACCGGTTGCTGCTGATTGGTTATTCCGCTCTCTCCTGGCTGTCGCAGCCGTCTTATTGTTATCCACTTTATTTCCCAAAGGAAGGTGTATCAATGACTAAAACAAACGTCAAACAATCAAAAAAATTGCGCTGCCGGTAACCCGGCATCGCAATTATTATTAACCGATCTCGTCTGTTGATTTTTATTTCGCAAGCAGCCAGACAAATTGATAAGGTTCTAAACGCAGATTTTGTGCCGAGGAAATATCCTTGCCAGTCACTAAATCCGTAAATTGATACCCTAACCCGTACAGGCGGATTTCATTCCCGAATATTTCTTGGGGCTCTTCACTAAAATTCGCCAGAATGAAAATTCGTTGTTGGGCTGAATGACGGATATAACCAAAAACATGATCAGACCGGGTGGGAATCACTTCCGTTTCACCAGCAAAGGCGGTAATTTCTCTCCGGATCTGACAGAGTTTGTTAAACCGCTGGTAAAGACTGCCAGGCACGCTGTCCTGGTCATGCCGCTGCCCATATCGATCCCAATCTGCAAACGGGCGATGAACCCAACGACTGTCACGAGCTTTGGCTGGATCCGACCGGTATCCGTAATCATTGAGGGAAGCAATTTCATCTCCCAGATAGATTAACGGGATTCCCCCCATGGAAAGGATAATGCTGTGGATCAGCAGGATGCGCCTTAAGGCAAGTTCCACTTCTTGAGCGGTTTCCTCTTGAAGCGCTTTTTCCAATCCGGCAAGCGAAGCACAGCTGCCGGAAATTCGCGCATCCCCGGTTTTGGGATTTTCCTGGAAGGGTAAGCCGCGGGCAAAACTTCCTTTGAAACGCCCGGTATAAAAAGCATTCAAAAAGTGCCGGTGATCATAACCATTGATCCCAACCAGATTTGCATCATCATCTGAAAATGTCCAGCCAATATCATCATGGCAGCGCACATAATTGACCCAGGCACAAGCGGGATTAATTTTGAACCGGTTTTGCATGGATAACCTGAGCAGGTTTACCTCTCGGGTCGCCAAGGTGTTCCACAGCAGCGCCATTAACAGCGGGTTATAGGAAAGTTGGCATTCCTCTGGGCTGATATAGCGAACCACATCATCTGGATGAACAATTGCCTCGGACTTAAATAACAAAGCAGGCGCAGCAATACGCGTCACCGCATTGAATGCCTGGATTAACTGATGCGCTTCTGGAAGATTCTCACAAGAAGTGCCCATTTTCTTCCAGATGAAAGCAACTGCGTCCAGCCGCAACACTTCCACACCGGCATTGGCAAGGAAGAGCAGCTCAGAGGCCATGCGGTTAAATACTACCGGATTGGAATAATTCAAATCCCATTGATTGGAATGGAATGTTGTCCAAACCCACCGGTCGATATCGGGGAAGTAAGTAAATGCACCTGAGTGCTCATCTGGAAAAATCTCCCGCAAAGTTCGCTCGTAAGCATCCGGCATTGTCCGATCAGGAAACATACGGTAATAAGACTGGTATTCGGGTTCGCCCTGACGGGCGCGTAATGCCCATTCATGCTCATTGGAAGTGTGATTAAACACAAAATCCAGCACCAGACTGATTCCATTCTGGCGTAAATCATCGGCCAGTTCAGTTAATTCAGCCATACTGCCTAATTTTGGATCAACCTCACGGTAACTGCTGATGGCATAACCGCCATCATTTTCTCCTTCTGGACAGCGAAAGAGCGGCATTAAGTGCAAATAGGTGATTCCTAATTCCTTAAAATAAGGAATTTTTGCGCGGACCCCAGCCAGGTTACCTGCAAACAAATCAACATACCCAACTGCTCCCAACATTTGATTGGATTGGAACCAGTGCGGGTTGGATTCGCGGATTGTGTCCAACTTTTTCAATGCAGCCGGACGACCTTGCCAGGACTGTGCCAACATTCCGATTAATTCTTCGAGGTGATAGAAGAAATCGTATTGATCACCATACAATTCCAGCAAGATTACAAACAAACGCTCAAAATTTTCTTCCAGCCGCTGCTTAAATGCCTGCCAATCCTGCGGATTTTTCTGAGCATACTCAGAAAAGCGCATTTCAACACGAGGAAGCAGGCGCTCCAAAGAGCGCCTGGCTTTCCATTGTAATTCTGAAGAACGCTGCACGTCAGACAATCAAAACCTGCCTTTGAAAATTTCCTATCCCTTAACGGAGCCAGCCGTTAACCCGCGCACAAAGTAGCGCTGCAGAGCAAAGAATACCGTCAGCGGCAGCAGCATACTCACAAACGCGCCAGAAGTTAACAAATGCCAGTCCTGACCTTTTTCACCTACCATTGCCGCCAAAGCACTGGTCACAACCCGGTTTTTGTCACCGAGGAAGACCAGGGCTACCAGGTAGTCATTCCAAACCCAGAGGAATTGGAAAATGGCGAAGGATGCCAGAGCCGGAACCGATAAGGGCAGAATCAACTGGGTAAAGATCGTAAAATGTGAAGCCCCATCGATAAAGGCCGATTCCAAAATGTCTCGTGGCAGTGTGCCAATATAATTGAATAGTAAATACACTGCCAGGGGCAGGCCAAACCCTGTATGCGCAAGCCACATTGCCAGGTATGTACCGTTCAAATTAAGCTTGGTGTAGTCTCGCAAAATTGGCACCAGCGCAATCTGAAGCGGCACCACTAATAGGGCTACGACAAGGACAAACAACAGCTTACGGCCGGGAAAATTCATCCAGGCGAAACCATACGCCGCAAAGGCAGCAATCAAGATCGGGATGATCGTTGAAGGGACTGTCACCGCAATTGAATTCAGGAATGCGCCGCCCAGGTTATTCCCCTGTCGAACGATTTCATTCCCTGAACCATCAATAAATCGGATGGTTTTTCCTGATAACGTGTTCTTATAATTTTCCAGGGTCAGTTTGGCGCTAAATCCTTGCCACTCAAATTCTTGGATCTTTATCAGGCGGGTACGTTTGTTGCCAAACCAGACCAATTTTTTCCCATCCGGAGTTTCTACTCCCTGACGCAGTTCCTCAAAGGTTGCTGTAACACCCTCAACAGTCATCGGAGCATTAACATCCACAGTGTCGTCCAGCTTGATCTCGCCAACTTCCACCCAGGCTTTATGAGGAAGGACCGTCCACCAGCCTGATTTGAAAATTTCTTCCGATTGGCGGAATGAGGTGATAAACACACCCAGGGTCGGGATCAACCAGATCAAACAAATGAGAATAAGCGCCCCATTGACGAGGATACTGCCGGTTAATTTTTGTTGTTTAAAACTTTTTGCAGGGCTCATCGGAACGCCTTCCTTTCTCTGAACTGGCGCAGGTTATAAACCATCACAGGGATGACAGCGATCAACAAAACAATCGCAATTGCAGAAGCGCGCCCAGAATTATTGTAGGTGAACTGTTCAATATAAAATTCGTTGGCAATCACATTCGTGCCGTTATTTCCACCGGTCATTACCCGGACAATATCAAACAGTTTCAAGCTAAAGATGATGATTGTAGTGGTCACGGTCAGTAAGGTTCCCTGGATCACTGGGATAATGATCCGGAAGAACACCTGCACTTCAGTAGCACCATCAACACGTGCAGCTTCCAACAATTCACTGGGAATGCCTTTAATGGCTGACGAGATGATCACCATGGCATACCCGGTCTGCAGCCAGACCATAATGATGATTAGGAAAAAGTTGTTCCAGGGAGGCATCAGCAGCCAGGCCTGAGATTTGCCGCCAAAAGCCATCACAATAGCATTCAGCAGGCCGATTTCTGTAATGCCAACCCCCTCTCCTTTATAGGCATAGACAAACTTCCAAATCACACCTGCACCGACAAACGAGATCGCCATCGGCATAAAGATGATCGCTTTATAAACATTCTCAAATTTACTGCGATCCGCCAGAACAGCGATTAGAAGCCCCAGACCAACGCTCAAGCCCGTACCAAAAATCATCCACAGCAGGTTATTTCGGAATGCTTCAAGCATGATCCGGTCGGTGAAGGCAAAAATATAATTATCGAGCCCAACGAAATTCTTGCCAATATCATCCTGGAAACTCAACACCAATGACCGAATGGTTGGGATTGCCAGGAACCAGCCCAGAATCGCAATAGCTGGGCCAATAAAAACAAATGGCTGTAAACGCCTCATCCACTGGCCGGGGAGTTTTTCAATTAACCAGTTGGAGACAACGTAAAGCAAAGCTACGCCGCCCACCCCCCACAAAATCGCGACAACAACTACCGCCAGTTGAGATGCGTTGTTATCACGGAGAAAGATGAAACCCTGCCAGAGGATTACAAACGTCAGCGCAGGAACAAAGAGGGAGATCAGCACTCTACCAACAGTCGTCGCAAACCACCCAATTATTCCTTGCAAAAAGGATTCATTTTTCTGAGTTTCTTGCATTACAAACTCCCTTCTTCTTCCGGAGAAACTCCTGGAGCGGGACGGCAATTAAGACTGGATTGACATTTAGAAGTAATGAGGGATAAATGAAATGGGCAGGGTCACTATAGACCCTACTAGCAACCCTGCCCAATAATCAATGTTCTAATCGATGGTTATTTGTAGGCTATTTTGGCCAGGAGGCATCGATCTCTTTGAGGGCGGTGTCGAGGTCAATCGATCCGCTGACATAGGAGGTCATGCTCTTCCAGAAGGAACCAGCACCCACTGCACCCGGCATCAGGTCGGAACCGTCGAAGCGCAGGCTGGATGCATTCAAGATGATCTCAGCCACACCGCGATCGATCTCGTTGGTGTACCAGTCCAGGGAGGAATCCAGATGCGGGGAAATCGCACCACCAGCTTCTACCCAACCCTTCACCGATTCACCCTTCGAGAAGTATTCCATCACCGCTTTCACTTCCGGCCGGTCATTGAACATAGCGTAGATGTCGCCCGCTACCAGTACCGGGTTCCCGTAGGCCGGGTCAATCCCTGGCAGATAGAAGAACGAGTAGTCTTCGCCAGCTTTCAACCCCTCGGGGAAGAAGGAGGTAATGAAGTTACCCTGCTTATGCAGCCAGCACTTCGCTGGATTGTCGAACATCGGTTTCGGCGCATCACCAAAGAAGGTTGTCGCAATCGCCTGCCGTCCACCATAGGCATACCCTTCGGTGAACCAGATCTGTTCCACTGCCGCTACTGCTTTGCGTACTTCCGGTGAGTCGAATTTCAATTCGCCAGCTACCCACTTGTCGTAGTTCTCCAGCGAGCCCGTCCGCAGCATCATCTCTTCAATCCAGTCCGTCATCGGCCATCCGGTCGCTGCGCCAGACTCGATCCCAATACACCACGGAGTGTCTCCATCGGCTTTGATCTGGTCACTCAATGCAATCAGTTCGTCCCAGGTCGTCGGTACTTTGTAGCCAGCCTCGTCAAAGGCTTTCTTCGGATACCACACCAGGCTCTTCCCGTTTGCACGTCCCCATACGCCAGCCATGATCTTGCCGTCAGGACCTTCCATTGTCGCCATATCCAGCCAGGACTGGTTGTAGTTCTTCTTCAATGCATCCATGTCCATGAAGCTGCTGACGTCAATTACCTTGCCCTTCTTCACGAAGCTCGCCAGCAAACCAGGCTGTGGGAAGTCCACGATGTCCGGGGGATTGCCGCCGTCGATCCGGATCGAAATCGACGCTTCAAATTCCTTCGAACCTTCGTACTGAATGTCGATGCCGGTCTTCTCTTCAAAGGACTTGATCGACTCGTCAAACTTCACGGCATCATTGTCCGTGAATGGACCTGCCATCGTTACTACAGTACCCTTGTATTCCCCGGCCATCGCTTTGTCCAGGAAACTGCCACCAGTTGCTGGGGCCTGAGTCGGTTCTTCAGCTGCTTTGGTCGGCTCAGCAGGAACCTCGGTTGCTTTGGGTTGGCAAGCGGCCAGTGCCATCGAGAGCACAACCAGCATAACCAACGAATACCAGAAAAACTTTTTCATTTTCTCCTCCAATCGTTCGATTGTTCAAAAAACGGGTACATACTTGAGTAATTTTTTTGCAAATAATCTCGTTACCTAATCACCTCCTTGATAAATACACCCTGTCCCCCCTTGTATCATTTGAAACAGTTATGCGGTTTCCCGCTCAATTAAGGTTAGCGGAAGCTCGACATGTCTGAGCGATCGATGCGGATCTTGCAGCCGTGAAATCAACAATTCAGTCGCTATCCGTCCCGACTCGTCCAGATGCTGTCTAACTGTAGTCAAGCCAATAAATTCCGCCACATCCAGATCATCAAAACCAATTACAGCTAAATCTTGCGGAACCCGCAGCCCTAACTCACGACAAGCTTTCATTACCCCCATCGCCTGCAAATCTGTGGCCGCAAATACTGCAGTTGGCCGCTCTGGCATATTCAACAGGGTCAAAGTAACTTCGCGGGTCTGGTCCAGGCTGTATGGAGCTAACCAAACACGCGAATCCGGCAAATCCAAGCCACTTTCATTGAGCGTTTGCCGGAATCCGCTCAAACGCTGGCTGATAGGGTGAATAAAAGGTGTCGCTGGAAGATCGATGTCTCCCAAAAACGCCATACGCCGGTGGCCTTTTTCCATTAAATACCGAGCAACCATTCGGCCGCCCGCCATATCGTCAATTTCAACCGTGTTCGCGGCATGCTGCGGATATTCAATCAAGACGGTTTCCACACCGTATTCATTCAAGCGTGCCACATTGGCATCACTCAAACGCAGCGACATGACAATCAAACCATCCAGGTATCCAGAAATTGGCAGCGTGGAAAGATAATTTTCCAACCGGTCCGCCGTATCCACAGTGTAAATAACCAATTCATAATTGGTTTTTGCCAGTCCAGCCGCCACCCCACGCAGCCGCTGAACAAAGGACGGTGCTGTGAAGTAGGGCACAATAACGCCTATCCGGCCGGTTGTTTTCATTGCCCGCACCCGCGCCTCAGCCTGCGGAATAAATCCCAGGCCGTCAATGGCAGACAACACACTGGTCCGGGTTGCCTCGTTGACTCGTTCCGGCGAGTTGAGGACCCGTGAGACGGTGGTTATACTGACACCTGCCGCTTTAGCAACATCATAAATCGTGGGCTTGTTTTTTGGCATAAGGAATTGGGGTGGAAAAAATTTGAAAGTGCTTTTATGAAAGCTCTTTCATAGGATAGCAAAAAACACACCAAATGTCAACAGATTCTAAGAAATTCATCGGGCGAATTTCCGAAACCGTCCAACCAGCTACCTAATTTATGTCTATAATGAAAATGACCAAATTTCCGTTAAAAATTTCCCGCATTCTACTACTTGCGAAATACTCCACTTCTTCAACCTGGCCAATAATTTATGAAATCACCTCTCCCCCATCTGAAAAACTTCGTAACCCAGTTACGCTCAGAACGGTACCACCTGATCCTTTTATGGATTGCTGCTGGGGCGTCAATATTAATCTATTTACAGTTATTTGTCTTGCCAGCAAATTTGTTCCGCCTGTATGAAACCCCCAGGTTAGACGTAAATTTCTTATTTAACAACGAGCCGGCCGGAAGGACGAATTTAATAACCGGATTCATACTGGGAGCAATTTTTTATGTCATTGGGTGGTTCGCAACCCGGCAGCTTCCATCCAGAAAAGGCTGGTCCGTCGTGTGGGATGCTGCGATTCTGGCCTCATGGACACTTCTATTCTTATACCCCTTTGATTCTGCCGATATTTTTGACTATATTGTCCACGGCCGGATTTTTGGACTGTACCAGGCTAACCCTTATATCCAGGTGGTTGACCTATTTCCTGATGATCCATTTTTTACGTATGCCGCCTGGAAGTGGGAGCCAGCGATTTATGGCCCCGGATGGGAACTGGCGGCTGGGCTGACAGCTCGTATTGCCGGAGATGAGATCTGGGTTAATGTACTCCTTTTTAAATTAATCCCCGGTAGTTTTTATTTTGCGAGCCTGTTGTTAATTCAGCAATTCATGAAAAAAGCAGCTCCAGAAAGAGCACTATCGGCTGCCTGGTTATTCGCAATGAATCCGGTTATTTTATATGAAACCTTTGGAAATGGGCATAATGACATGACCATGATTTTCTGGGTACTTGCCGCAGTTTGGGCAATTTACGCCAGGAAAGATGCAGCTGCGCTGGTATTCTTAACCGCAGGATTTTTATTTAAATTCTTGCCCATTTTATTGTTTCCCGCAGCAGGTTTTATTGCGCTCACCCGGAAAACCTCTTTGTCAGCAAAAATTCGGTATATTCTGATTGCAGGTACAGGCAGTTTCTTGTTAATCATTGCAGCCTATGCTCCCTTCTGGGAAGGTCCGCAAGTATTAACCTTCCTTGATCGTGGAGCTTGGTATACCACGTCTTTACCTGCAATCATCTACCAGGTGGTCTTGCCCACCGTTGGAAAAGAAATGGCCGCAGCCTGGATCAGCAAAATCGCAAATGGATTAACTGTGATATTTGCTTTTGGGATGGGCTGGCAGGCAGTACGCCATCAGCAAAAATCCCCCTGGATTGGGTTTACCGAAGCCAGTATCGTAATCTTTCTATTCTATTTTTTGGTAACCTGTACATGGTTCCAGGTGTGGTATATGATTTTACCTGCCAGCCTGGCGGTCATTTTACCCGCCGGCTGGCTGCAAGGACTGGCAGTTTTTTGCGCCTTTGCTGTATTATCCAAACCATTTGGGATGGTCCCAATCCTGTTATGGGGGCAAAAAATTCCTCAACCCATTCATGAAATCCGCCTCACCCTGGGCACATTCGCTGGTCCCTGGGCGGCAGCGATGATTGCCTCGATTGCCAGCCGTAAAAAGCACTTTGATACAAAGAATCCGGCACAAAATTCCCTGGAGAGTTAACCTATGTTTCAGAAAAATCTTGCAGCGATCCAGACAGAAAATTTACAAAAGCGATTCGGTGACAAAATTGCCGTCGATGATGTTAGTTTTCAAGTCCATGGAGGCGAAATTTTTGGATTCCTTGGTCCCAACGGAGCTGGTAAAACAACCACCATCAAGATGATCGTTGGGTTACTCAAACCAACCGCAGGAACGGCAAAAATTTGTGGATATGACATCCAGACCCAGCCATTACTGGCCAAAGCATCCAGCGGTTTCGTCCCGGATGAACCCAATCTATATGCCAAGCTCTCTGCGCGCGAATTACTTCGCTTTGTCGGTGATCTTTACAGCCTTGATCCAGCCCAGGTAGCCCGCCGCACCGATGAACTTCTGCGGTTATTTGATCTTTCATCCGCGGGAGATGAGTTAATTGACTCGTACAGTCACGGCATGCAGCAAAAAACTTCGCTGGCTGCCGCGTTGATTCATGATCCCAAAGTATTGATCCTGGATGAACCAACCGTTGGCCTGGACCCAAAATCCGCCCGGTTGATCAAAGACATTTTAAGACAGTTAGCAGACCGCGGGGCAGCCATCATGCTTTCCACCCATATTCTGGAAATTGCGGAACGGATGTGCGACCGGATTGGAATCATCAACAAAGGAAAATTGATTGCGGTGGGAACCTTAGAAGAATTACGCACCCTCGGAAATGGCGAATCCAGCCTGGAAGATATCTTCCTGGAATTAACCGGCGGAGCAGAGTATGCCGAGATCACCGAGGTTCTCAAATGAGCACAGGAATACTGCTGGCTACCCCGCAAAGTAATTTGTGGCCAGCCGTGTGGAAGTTGCTGCGGCTGAGAGTAACCATCCTGATCAGTAACTTTAAACGTGGAAAAACGCGCCAAAAAGTTGGCACAATCCTGCTTGCATTGTTTTTGCTGCTATTAGGTGCAGGGTCTTTTGTGCTAAGTTGGTTCCTGCTCCGGGTGTTTCGATCTCCAACATTGGTCGAATGGATTGATGTAGGGCAGGTCATTCCGGCTATTCCCACCATGATCTTAACCTTTGCTTTTATACTGACCTTGCTGACCAATTTTGGTGTTCTTCTGCAAGGGCTATACCTGAGCAAAGATATGAATTTTTTAATCAGCGCTCCGCTGCCAATGCGTGCTGTATTCCTGGCCAAGTTAATTGAAGCGATCCTGCCCAATTTTGGTTTGTTCTGTCTGGCCGCTTTACCGGTGATGTTTGGGCTGGGGGCTTCCTCTCATTTTAATTTCCTGTACTATATTTTTGTCTTGCTGCTTTTAGCCCTGTTGGCTATGGCAGGCAGCGGAATTGCCAGCATCCTGGTCATGGCGGTCGTTCGTGTCGTTCCAGCAAAACGAGTAGCAGAAGTGTTGGGTTTTCTTGGCGCATTAATATCCATTCTGCTGGGGCAATCAGGGAATATTTTCAGGGCTGCAAATATTGAAGGGGAACAGATGGCAACCGCTTTGACCACATTCGCAAAGCTCAATTCCGCCTGGTCCCCTTTTGCCTGGGCAGGAAAAGGTTTACTGGATATTGGATCAGGGCTTTGGGCTAGCGGAGTCCCGCTCATAGGGTTGTCGCTGGCCCTGAGTGGAGGAATCTTTTTCTTAACCCTCCGCCTGGCAGAAAAATTATATTATTCAGGATGGGCGAGCATGCAAGGCAGCGTTCAAAAGAAACGAGTAGTTGTAGCTCGAAAAGATTTATCAATACAACGGCCGGGCCTATCCCGCATCTTTCCTCCCCAATTTAGGGCAATATTTCTCAAAGATTACCTGCTGCTACGGCGCGACCTGCGCAATATGTCCCAATTAATTACGCCGCTCATCATTGGGGTTGTGATGATGCTTTCTACCTTAAGAATGGGAAACGAGGAAGAAGTCAGCACATTGGCTGAATTGCCCTTTTCAAACTTAGGTCTGTATGCCAATATTGCTCTGAGTATTTTTGTGAGCTGGATGCTTCTTTTTAGCCTGGCTACGACCGCTTTTTCCCGCGAAGGAAAAAATTACTGGTTGATCCAGGCGGCACCGGTTCGCAGCCGCCCCTTAATCCTCTCCAAATTCTTTATCGCTTATTTACCGGCATTCCTGATGGGCAGCCTGTTCATAGTGCTTGCCAATCTTATGCGGCCAACCGGCTGGAATACCCTCCCTTACAGCCTGTTCATCATGGCCTGCTGCCTGGCAGGTATTACAGGAATTCTGCTCAGCGCGGGAATTGCCGGGGCACGAATGGATTGGGAAAATCCACGTCAGAGCAGTCTGCGGGGCTATACAGGCTGCCTTGTGTTTATTTTTAGCGCGATCTATTTTTTCATTGTACAGGGAGCCTTTTTTGCCCCGACCATTCTGTGGGAGGTCATCTCCGGACAAACCGCCCTGATTGCTGATATCATCGGGCTGCTGCTGGGCATGATCCTTAGCGCTGCCGGAGCGATCATTCCACTGATTTTGGTTCATAAGCGCTTATCATCGATTGGGCAAACCCAATAGATGATTTTTCTGCAAATACCTGTTCAACAAAATAATAAAGACGAGGTGTCTTTTTATCAAAACACCTCGTCTTTATTATGCAAACCGCCAGGTTATTTGGGTTTGGCTTTTGAAATTCTTTTGGCAAGCATTTCTGGTGTAAATATTGCCTGCAAAGTTTGCACAGACTTGACCCGAACCAAAATGCTCGAAGCGCCCGTAATCAAAGGGAAATGATATATGGTCAGGAATTGCTCCCAGGGGAATTTGGTTTTCTTAATGACAATTTGAAGTTCGCCAGGCGTTTTTTTTGTCATCCACTCCCCTTTTTCAGTCAGGAACCACTGAACCAAAGCAGATAACACCCGATGAAAATTTCTCCGCGCAAACACAACCAAAACTGCATACAGGATAAACAGGCTATTAACCCATAAACTGTTCGCAGTATACCAATCTAATATCAGGCTGCCATAATGTCCTAAAAAACCACGCGCAATCGCATCAATCATCCGGAGTACCTCGAGCTGGCAAAATCAGGGCGGTCTTCGCAGACCGCCCTGTCATTATATCAGTGAATTTGCTTAAGATTAGTCGCCAGCAGGCGCACCGGCTGCCTTTTCCCAGGCCTTGGTATTCTTCAAGAAGAAGAACATCGCAACAACCAGGAGAGCCAGCAGGATAACCAGGCCAAAGACACCCAACCATTGGGTCAGGCGGGCAAAGAGCCAACCAGGCCACAGGAAGCCATCCGCAATGCTGGTAATTTGCAGCGCATTTTCCGGCAGCTGGAATCCAGCATTGACAGCAGCGCCGGTAAAGAACTCGGCCAAGCCAGTAGCAATGTAGAAGCCAACGCCCAGTTCCAAAACGCCAGCAACAATCATGCGGACGATGTTACCACGCATGAGCGGAGCAAACAGCGCCACAACGAAGGGGATAACCGCCAGGTCAGCAAAGAGAATGACGCGGTTTCCAGGCAGGATGATGCTGAGCAGGATCGCGAGCGGAACCAGCACGAGGGAAGCGGACAGAGCAGCCGGATGACCGATCAGGATCGCGGAATCGAGGCCGATGTAGATTTCACGGCCGCTGGCGCGTTTCTGCATGAATTCGCGGGCAGCTTCAGAAACCGGGATCAAGCCTTCCATCAAGATCTGGACCATGCGGGGCAGCAGCAGCATTACAGCGGCGAGGTTGATACCGGTCTGCAGAACTTTCACAAGAACGGTCTGGAAATCGCCAGAACCCCAATAACCCAACAGACCCAGAACTAAACCAATGATCAAACCAAGCACCACCGGTTCGCCCATCACACCCAGGCGTTTCTGGATATTGTCAGGATTGGCATCCCATTTCTTGACACCAGGAATGCGGTCCATGATCCAGTTGGTCACAATGGCAAAGGGAACACCGGGGGCGCTGGTCAGGTGCGGGATGGAAATGCCCGGAACACCATAAAAAGACTGGACAGCCTTTGCAGTCCAGTCACCCAAGAACAAAGCCAACGCAGCGGCAATCGCAGCAGCAATCAAACCGTAGGCAAGATTGCCAGTGGCAATGAAAACCAGGGAGCCCAAGAAAGCAAAATGCCAGTAGTTCCAAACATCCACATTCAAAGTCTTGGTCAGTTTCAAGACAAGCATGACGATGTTCACAAGAATGGCAATGGGGATCACCCACAAACCAACCTCGGTACCAAAGGCAATCGCAGCAGCAGAAGGCCAACCCACATCCACCACGTCACGCTGGATGTTCAAGTTGGTAACCATTGCCTGACCAACATTGGAAAGGTTGGACCACATCAAACCAATCACAAGATTGATACCGATGAAGGCGATACCAATGGTGACACCCGCGCGGAAAGCTTTACCGGGTTTAGCGCCCAAAACAAGGGCAATAATGAAGATAATGATAGGCAGCATGACCGTTGCGCCAAGATTGTCGATAACGGCCTTTAATGCTGAAAGGAAAGCATCCATTTACGACCTCCTCCGTTGATAGGGAAGCAAACTAGAATGAAATGAATAAAAATGAACAACAAAACGTGCAGCAAAATCAGGAAAGCGCTTTAACAATTTTCTCGATTACATCCTCCTTTCCAATCCCGGTTAAGAATGCTAAAGTTTGAATAACGGGGATACCTAAATCACCCGGGACCTGCGTAGTCGTGACAATCAAGTCAACCCCAGAAAGCTGGCTGCGGATCTCAGCAGCTTTACATTGGCGAGTGACCACATCTAAGCCACGTGAGCGAAGGGCTTCTTCGATGGCTTTTGCGACCACAGTCGAGGTGGCAATAGCGGTTCCACAAGCAACTAAGACAGTTTTTCGAGCAGCCATTAGAAAACTCCTGTTTCAAAAATTTGGAATATAAAGAACAAATTTAAAGCACACGAAACGATCCCAACATTGGGATTGTTTCAATGACTTACCTCGGTATTCTGTGAGAATGTCGTGAGGGTCGAGCCGGACATTTGCCCAAGCATATACATTTGGTTTTTATATCCTGGATATTAGGATGAATGAAGTTTCAAATTCCGCTTTTGCGTTTTACGATGGAGCTGCATATATATTAACTCCGATGCAGGTTTTTCGTTCTGCTATTTAACGCATTAATCTCCAGTTTAGCGAAATTGTTATATTCATTGTATTAAATTTTAATAAATCGTCAACCATTTTTTCATAAGATGCAAAAATTTACAGGAAATTAGCCCAATCAAGCGGTATAATTCACTTCTTCGCTCTAAATACAAACGTACTGGGCTTACTACGGGCATGAAAAACCTTCACTTTACCTGAACGAATCTCGGGATGCCGGTCGGCATTCCAACCATAGCCGTTTGACCGGCATGCAGCCCGTTTGATCGATCCTAATTTCCCGTCTGCAGCCGGTACTGCGGTTGTGGACACCATAAACCCCAAAACACCTGGGGATTTTTTGTTTAAGGAGAGATCAAATGGACTCAGAAACTGTGATTCTTTTTACACGCAACGGAATGGGAGATGGGCCGGTAGATTTGCAGCAATCATTGGCTGCGAAATTTCTTGCGCTCACCCTGGAAAATGGTCTTACCCCGGCCAAAATATTATTTTATACGGATGGGGTAAAGTTAGCCTGCACTGGCTCACCAGTGATTGAGATTTTGAAAAAATTCCAATCCCTAGGTGTTGAGCTGGTCTTATGCCAGACCTGTTTAAATCGATACAATCTGGCGGATCAAGTGCAAATTGGGATCGTTGGGGGGATGGGTGATATCATCGAAGCCATGCAAAAAGCATCCAAAGTGATCAGTGTTTAATCCGTATTAAACAGAGATCACCCGCCGAAAACGGTTCATCCGGCAGGCAGTCCACCCATT
>JAJUJY010000109.1 GCA_029265085.1 Chloroflexota bacterium | reverse complement strand
GGTGAAAGCGTCACCAGAACACGAATGGCCGTATTGGAAGTGTTTTGAAACCGCCAACGCTGCACCAGAGCGGCTCGCTGTGCATCCGCATGGGTCTCCAACTGCACACCTACCGTCCCAGCCTGCCCCTGCAAGATAAATGTCCGGCCGGAAGCCTCTGCTTGCTGCCAATGCACTTCTGCTGAATCCGTTTGCACCAGAGATTTCCAACGGGTAATTACGGATACGCCTTCTGCAAGGTTGAGCGAAAGAATTTCACCAACGCCGTTCACCGCACCAAACAAGCGGCGGTTGCCAAAATCAAACCGGGTTTCTGGGGTTGGCAGGCGAACCATGAGAGACCCATCTGAAGCGGGGAAAGCAGGTGCTGGCATAATCTGAATGTCTCCTTCCGATTGATTCTACCGTTGCTTTGCTTGACATGATTTTAAGCCCTTCCTATAATTCTTTCAGAGAATTTTCACAATCCGGATTCATTTTTCCTGCCGGGTCTTTTGCCCGGCCATTTTTCACCCTGTCTCTCCATCAAAGGAATTAAATATGGAACCCAATCCTGTCTTGCGCAAACTGGGCTTTTCCGACCAGGAACGCGTTGTCATTATCCACACGGATGATATCGGTATGTGCCAGGCCAGCGTGGATGCTTTTGCCGATTTGCATGCTTTCGGCTTAATCTCTTCTGGAGCAGTAATGGTTCCCTGCCCATGGTTTTTGAAAGCGGCCGAATTTGCCCGAGAACACCCTGAAGCTGACCTGGGCGTGCATTTAACCTTAACCAGCGAATGGAAAACCTACCGCTGGGGACCAATTTCCACGCGTGACCCGCAAAGCGGCCTGCTGGATGAGGAAGGATACTTTCATCGCCGCTCCCCTGGTGTTCAGGAACATGCCGATCCGGCTGCCGTAGCCAACGAAATCCAGGCCCAGGTTCTGCGTGCCAAACAGGCAGGGATGGTTCCCACCCATGTAGACACCCACATGGGCTCAATCGCTCATCTAAAATTTATGCAAGCCTATATTCAACTGGCTCTGGAACACCATTTGCCTCCCATGATCTTTCGCATGGATGAGGCAGCCTGGCGCGCAACCGGGCTGGACGCACCAACCGCTCAGATGGCCGCTCAAATGGTGCTTCAACTAGAATCGATGGGGCTGCCATTATTGGATCACATCAGCGGGTTAGACCTGGGACAACCTGACAATCGCCTTGAACTGGCCCAAAAGACCCTTGCCGAACTAAAGCCAGGCATCACCCATTTCATCATCCATCCTTCCAAAGACACCCCAGAACTGCGTGCCATCACTCCGGATTGGCGTGCCAGGGTCGCAGATTACCAGACATTCTTGAGCGATGATCTGCGCACCTTTATCCGCCATCAAGGCATTCAAGTGATCGGCTACCAGGCGCTGCAGCGATTAATTCCAGCATAAACGCATAAGGAGAAATCAGCATGAGTATCAAAAACGCAACCTTTGCACCTGTAAAATTTTCTTTTGGCTATAAAGTGGTTTGGGGCATTGCCGCGATGGGCACCTCCTTAATCGCCGGTGTGTATGGAGCATTATTACCCATTTTCTACCAGGACTACCTGGGCCTGTCGGCCCGCTGGATTGGGCTTGCTTCATTGATTTACGCAATCTGGAATGCCATCAATGACCCCCTGTTTGGGTATATCACCGACAACACCCGCACCCGGCACGGCCGCCGCATTCCCTACATGCGCTACACGGCTCCCTTCCTGGCCCTCACCTTCATCCTGGTCTGGATGGCACCACAAAAAACCGCTGATAACACCTTATTCTGGTGGATGCTGGTTACCATGCTGCTGTATGATACCTGCTACACCATTATTGGGCTGGTCTATTCGTCACTGCTGCCGGAAGTAACCGAATCCGACAGCGAGCGCAACGGCCTGCAAATTTCCGCATCCCTGTTTAGCCTGCTTGGCACATTAATGGGCTTTCTCATCCCGGATTTCTTCCGTCCCAAAGCCGGAACTTCACCCTCGTTTTTCCCGCTGCAAATGGCCATGATTGCGGTCGGCGTGTTAGGCATGCTGTTGATCATTGCCACCACGTTGAAGGTCAAAGAACGCCCTGAATTTACCCAGGTGGATAAACCGATTAAATTGAAGGACGCAATTAAATTTACCTTTACCAGTAAATCATTTCTTGTCCTGGCCAGTGCGAATTTCATGTCCATCCTGATGTCTTCCCTGGTCACGGGATCACTCTTTTATCTGGCCGATTACGTGGTAAAGGTAAAAACCATCGTCCTGCTGGCCTGTTTATTCATCCCATTAATTGGCGGTGTGCCCATAACCACGCTGATCCGCCGGAAATTAGGGGTGGTACGGGCTGAACAATTGCTGCTGGTGATTGCAGGCATCAGTTTGCTTTCAATCGCCATCGTGCCAACGGCATTGATCCCGGTCTGCATTGCACTGGCTGGCTTTGGCTTATCCGGGCCGCAAACTTTAACCAACGTCTTGTTTGCACAGGTAGCCGATGAAGACGAGCTGCGCTCTGGGGTACGCCGCGAAGGCGCTTTCTTTGGGGTTAACGCTCTGATCACCAAGCCAGCTCAATCGGTAGCGATTGCGCTGTCACCATTTATCCTGGAAGCCACTCAATTTGTCACCCGTGACCAAAACAACGGGCAAATTTTCCTCAACCAGCCTGATAGTGCCATCATTGGGATCAAGACCATCACCGGGTTAGTACCGGGAGTAGCTATGCTGCTCGGTGCGCTCATTTTGACCCTTTACCCGCTGCATGGTGATTATCTCAAAAAGGTGCAGGAAAAAATACTTGTCCTGCATGCCGAAAAGAAAGAACGCCTGGAACAAAGCAGCCGCTAAACCAGCGCATACCAACAAAAAACAGCCGCCAAAACCCTGACGGCTGTTTTTGATTCAACAGACAAGCATCGAACGTTTATTTATTCTCGCTAAATGGATTATAGGCCGGGTTGGTTCCCGCCCAAACACAGGTCATATTATCCCAGGAATTGCATTCCATGCCGCGTGAGCAGCGTTTGGATACCATGCGAGGGGGCTGGTCGGGTAAAAAATCGGCCGCGTATACCATTTGCGCTTCCAGGGCCACTTCACAGCCCGCATGATCGCAAAACTGCACCTGGATCACTTCCCAACGTTTTTCCGCCATCAAACACCTCCTAATATCTACAAAACCGTCCATAATGGACTATAGCGCGATTTTTGACCGCTCTCTAGTGTCAG
Source organism: Chloroflexota bacterium (assembly GCA_029265085.1). The sequence goes on along the minus strand of JAJUJY010000109.1, from coordinate 11,925 downwards.
CCGTCACGCTCAAACTGGACAAATTGTATGAATATTATAGCATGAGACTGCTATTTCCGCACCAGCAGGTAAATTGTTCCTGTGCGATGGTCAAGCAGATAGACTTCTCCGCTTGCGCCTTGGCCAAACGAGCTGACGTTTCCGCCGGTTTCAAAGAGTTTCTGCACCTGCCATTCACCAGCAGGTGAGCGCAGCATACCGAAAACGGTACCCTGGCAATAATCACTGAACAGATAGATTCCCGCAAACTCCGGCAGATTTGCATCCCGAGCAACCACCCCACCGGTCACAGAACAACCCGTATCGCGGCCGTATTCCCAAACCGGATCGGTCAAAGCCAGGTCCTTTGGCACACGCCCCTCAAAAGGATTGGCGCCTTCACGGTAATCCCAGCCAAAGTTTACCCCCGGCGCACTACCCGCAGGCAGGTAATTGATTTCTTCCCACTTGTTTTGTCCAACATCGCCCATGTAGAGATCGCCGGTTTGCCGGTCAAACGAAAACCGCCAGGGATTGCGCAAACCGCTCGCCCAAATCTCCTGCCGACCGACGCCGCCATCCGCAAACGGGTTATCGGATGGGATCGAATAAACAGCCTCGCTGCCGCTAACATCAATGCGCAGCATCTTGCCCAAGAGAGAATCCATATTTTGGGCATTTCCCTGCGGGTCGCCACCTGAGCCGCCATCCCCCATGCCAATATAGAGATAGCCGTCAGGGCCAAAGGCAATTCCGCCGCCATTATGGTTGACATACGGCTGCTGAATATTCAGTAAAACCTGCTCGGAAGCAGGATCACCCGCAAAAACATCTGCCCTCATCCGGAAACGCGAGACATGCGTACTTCCATTCAGGCTGGTGTAATTCAAATAAAACACACCACTGTTTAAAAAGTCCGGCGCAAGCGCAATACCCAGCAACCCGCGTTCAGAAGCATCTGCCCCAACCCGGTCAGTCAAATCCAGGAAAGGTTCAGCCAGAAGCTGCCCATTCTGCACAATCCGTACTTTGCCTTTCTGTTCCAGCACCAACAAACGCCCGGAACCATCCCCTGGGTCCGCCAGATCCACTGGAAGCGCTAATCCAGCCACCACAGGCTGCCAGGCAAAGCCTGCCGGATCAGGAAAATTTGCTGCATCGGCAGGCAGCGCAAATTCCGGAGTGTTTGTTACAAGCGGTTCAACTGGCGCTTCCGTGGCGGTAGCTGCCGGTGAGGGGACTGCGGTCGGCTGTGCCTGGGTAGGTGCCGAGGTCGGCAATAAAGTGGTCACCGGTTGAACGGTTGGTGTGGGAATGCAGGCAGTCATTCCCAAAACAAATATCATTACGGTAAATAACCATTTGAATTTAATGTTCATGTTCAGCTTTATGCCCGTTGTTATGGGTCGCGGAAGCTGTATCGACGCTGTAAAATTCCCCTTCCAGAATATCCTCTTCCGGTTGGACTTCTTCCCATTCCCCTGGAATGACCTCGCGGAATTCTTTAAGCACTTCCTCAACCACTTCAGGCGGGCTTAATTCTTTGAATAGCGTAATGGCAATCCAGAGAATTAAAAAATCTTCCACCGGTCCCAAAACAGGATCCGGGAAGAAGAGATACAGCACCGCCAGAAACGGCATCAACTTTAGCAAGGGGGATATACGCCGGTCGCCCATCAGGCGCAGGATCAGCTTCGCCTGTATCGCCAGGTTGTCAATCCAGGTAATTTTGGGCGGCCGCGAGCTTTTAGCGGACATTATTCACCTCCTTACTAATTATAACGCTTGAACAACCTCCGCCGCTTCCATTGTATAAAGGGAGCTGCCAGTTTTCGCAGCCAATATTTGCCCACAATCACTGAGAAGAACGAACCGCCATCCCGGTAATGCACACGCAGCATTTCCGGCCAGCAGCGATCATCCGCAGAGATGGTTTTGGCATCCGCGTGCAAACGGAAATTCGCCCACATTTTTGGCAAATAAACCAGGGGAGCAATTTTTGCCAGCCTCACCCATAGATCGTAATCCATCGCAAAGAAGAAACTGGGATCCAACGGTCCAACCTCACGCCATAATTCCGCCCGCCAAAAAGAAGACTGCTGTGGAATGTGCACATAGCCCTGGCGCAGTTTGTGATAGTCGGTTTGTGCTGCCGGAAAATTACCAATAACGCGGCTTTTTTCATCAATGTAATGCGCATCGCCGTAAACCATACCTGCTTCGGGATGCGTCTGCAAAAAGGCCGCTGCCTCGGCAATCGCCCCCGGCTGGTAGGTATCATCCGAATTCAACCAGGCCAAAATATCACCCGTTGCACGGGCAAAACCTTTATTAATTGCCTCGGTCTGGCCGCGGTCTTTTTCGGAAACCCATCCAGCCAACCGGTCTGCATATTTTTGGATAATTTCCAGGCTGCCGTCCGTTGAACCGCCGTCGATCACAAAATATTCCAGGTTTGGATAATTCTGGTTTAAGACCGAGAGAATGGTCTCTTCCAGGTAGCGCGCCTGATTAAACGAAGGCGTTACAACTGTGACTTTGGGGAGATTGCTTGCTTCCAATCCACATTCCTTAAGGCGCAGGCGCTGCAGGCAGCGGGCTGCGCAAATCATAAATGGCATAACCGGAGGTCTTTTTGACCAGCGGATAATGTTCGGTTAATATTTTTTGAATCTCAGGCTGGCGTTCCAATTCGCCAAAATTCGTCACCAGGAAATAATCACGCCCGGCGGTTTCTTCCTCGAAGAACTTTTGCATATCAAAGGTCATTCCGGCCAGCTCGCGCAGGGCAAAATCTCCGGTAGAAAGCCAGTTCGCGTTATTGACCCAGCCCCAATATGCCAGCGGATATCCATAATACGAGGTGATACTGACTACATCATCATCCGGCTTAAATTGCGTGCCAACTTCCGTCCAGAAGGTGACTTCATTGCGGTAATCATCCGCTTTCAGATCCACCCGCGCATCCCATAGCTGAAACACAAACCAGGCCATCGGTAAAATCACCATGATCGCAGAAAGCAGCCAACGCGGTTGGGACAGGTACGCCAACAACATGGTAAAGGCCAGCGCCAGCCCGATACCCACCAGCGGGATCAGAGGCAAGTGGTAATAATCATGCGAGGAAGTGTAATAGGAAAACAAGATGCTATACACAGCATAGCCAATGCCAACCCCAAAAAACATCCCACGCATCACCCGGTCGCGCATTAAAGCAAATCCAGCCACGGCAGCGAGCAGCCACTCAAAAGAGACCACCCTGTTTATGGTGCCTTTCAAGCGCAGGTAAAAACCCGGTTCAATCCACATTTGCGGAAAGAAGCGCAGGCTAAACTGGCTTTCCAGTAAATGCAAAATATTGGAAGCATAAACATGGTATGCCGCATAGGGCAGCACACTCAACACTGCCAGCACCCATACCTGCGGATTGCGCAGCGCCTTGCGCAGCCCTACCCCTCCTAAAATCAAGCCAGCCCAGGCACCTGCAATCCAAAAGACAGCCGTAGATTTGACGTAGATGGACAAACCTGCCAGCAGCCCGGCAACGATTACCCATTTCCAGGTCTGCTTGCGGAACCAGCGTTCCATTCCCCAAAACGCCCATACACTCATCGCCACCAGCAGCGGGTCCGGTTGAAAAGAACGCGAAGCAATGATACCGTATTGGGTACCCAGATAAAACAAGAGCGCAACTACCCCGCCATTTTCATCGGTCAGGTTGCGCGCCAGCAAAAACAATCCAACCCCGCCCAAAACCCAGAACAAAATGGCATATAGGCGCGGTATCCAGAGCGCATCCGTTCCGGTCAGGCGGTATGTCTGCGCAGCCAGAGTTTCCATGATTTGCGGCTCAATCAAACCCTCTTTTTTCCACTGCTCCAGGGCCATTTGCTTTTGCCACTGCGGGGCATCGGGAAGCGTCTGGTAATACATTCCGCGGGCAATCATCGCCGAATGCATCTGGCGGGTGCCGTGAAAGTCCAGGGGGGCATCCGTCAGATCATACAAACGGATCCCAACACCCGCCGCAAAGATGATCAATAAAGCAATCCAGGTTGCCAGGCGGGAAGCAGCAAATATTTTCTTAGGTGAATTTTCTGGTTTCAAATCAACAGTCATTCGTTCAATCCAACGCGCCTGTTTATGATTGGTATTTTTTCTTCCGCAGGCGCAAGTAAGTTTTTCTCAAGCCGTCCAATCCCAATGGGCTGAACAAGGCATATAACACCCGGTACCAGTCCGGCAGAACAGCCGGAGGATATTGTAACAGACCTTGCCAATATGCGCGCAGCGCAGCCTTCGGCTGCCCGCCGTCAAGCAAGTAAAAAGCATTTAACCGGTGTGCCCCACCCCAAACCCGGCGTGAAATCCGCTTAAGGATGGGTTGGAAAGCCGGGTCTGACTGCATCCATTCCACAATCCGGTAGGCTTCTTTCCCAAAAGAAGCGGCCTGGGCAACGTTTTTCGCGGCAGCATGAAAACGCGCCTTCGCCCAACATGCACCCGGCACGTATTGCAGATCAGCAGCCTGCCCCAGCCGCAGCCAAAGCTGGTGATCGAGCAAAAAATGGTACGACAGGTCCAACAGCCCGGCCTGCTCTAATACAGACCGGCGCATAAATACTCCCGGTTGTCCAATGATCCGGAATGACATCAAATCTTCCAGGTGCCAATCGCCATAACGCATGATATTGATCGTTGCACCGTCTTGATCAATCGACTCCACATCGGAAAAGATCAGCCCAACGCCGGGATTGGCCTGCAAAGCCCCGACCGCCTGTGCCACAGCTCCAGGACGGTACACATCATCCGAATTTAGCCAGGCGACAAATTCACCGCGCGCCCGGCTCAAGCCCTTATTAATCGCATCCGCCTGGCCGCGGTCCTTTTCCGAAACCCACCAGGCTAACCGGGGCGCATACTTTTGGATAATTTCCAGGCTGCCGTCTGTGGATGCACCGTCCACGACAATGTATTCTATATTGGGGTAATCCTGCTCCAATACAGAACGCATGGTCTGCTCCAAATAAGCAGCCTGGTTATAGGATGGGGTAACGATAGAAACCAGCGGTAAATCGGACATAACTAAAACAGGCTGTCGTAATCCACCTTAGGAAAGATGGTCAATTTGCCACTAATGGTTGCATCAATGACTTTTCGACCGGCTTCTTCATAGGTTTGACGCGCCAGCGCATACGACCGCTCAGAGGTATCCAGGTCAGGCAATTGCCAGCGGAAGCCTTTCCCAAAATAACCAGGATTGAAATGGTTGGGGTCATCTCCCTGTGAAACCACTGTTGTGTTTGGTTTACCCTTGGTCTCAAAATTATGATCCACCCCAATCAAGATCACCTGCTCAAAACCCAGAAAAAATGCTACCTGCAAAGCTGCATAGGTAACCGTGGCACCTTCCCACAACCGCCCGGCAATATTGCGGGCAAATTTGGGTCCAGTGTAGGTTGTGTACAGGAAATACAAATGATCTTGCGGCTGTAACCAACGGCGTGCCCGCCAGGAAACAAATTTCGGCATCTCCAGAGCCTGAATATCCTGAGCACACTGTTCGATTACCAGGTCATTGACCGAGAGATAAAAACTGGTCTGGTAACCCATTTCCGGAAAAGCCAGGTAAATACGGTTCATCCCGATGGTATATTCGTTTTTTAAGCGAGACAGATCCGTTTTTGCCAGACTGGGGCCATTTCCCAGAATGAAACAGCGCTCACCGCGGTGCGCATCCTTCAAAGCGGCCAATCGATTAATTGTATCCTTACGCCAGGGATGAAAGTTTGCCTCCGGCCATTCTTTCAAACGGCCAAAAGCATCGCGCGTATCGCGGATGGCGTTTAGTGCCGGTTCCGGCAGTGCTTTTTTGATTGATTCCTTTAAATTGCTCATTCGGTGCTTAACCTCGCTGTCGCGCCGCCGTCCACGATCAAAGCCTGGCCGGTCATGAACGAAGATTGGGTGTTATCGGCAAGGAAATAAATCGCCCGGGCAATCTCCTCCGGCTGGCCTACCCGGCCGTTGACCGTCTTGCGTGCCAGGTTTTCCAACCGGTCGTGAATATCACCATCTCCAACATGCCCGCGGTTAAGCCCGGCACGCAGCATGGGTGTATCCACTGCCCCCGGCAAAATTGCATTCACGCGAATATTATCTTTTGCAAACTCAATTGCCATCGCTCGAGTGAGTGCCAGCAAACCACCTTTGCTGGCTGCATACGCGGCAATATTGGCAGAAGTAGCCACCGCATGCACCGATGAGACATTCACAATCGCACCACCACAGGCTGTCTTAAGCAGCGGGTGTGCCAGGCGCGCACTGATAAATACCGAGCGCAGATTGGAAGCCATTACAGCATCCCATTCCTGGACAGTCGTTTCCAACAGCGGTTTCGCAATCTGGTAGGCGGCGTTATTTACCACAGCATCCAGGGTATGGGTAAATTTCCTGGCTTTTTCATAAATCACTTCCAGGTCACGTTCCTCAGAAATATCTGCCTGGATAAACAGCCCGTTGGCCGGAAATAGCTCGCCAAACTCATGGCGGTCAACCCCAATCACCCGCCAGCCGTTCTCCGTAAATACTTTTACCGTAGCACGTCCAATTCCCCCCGCTGCACCAGTGATGAGCATGATCCTTTCTTCTGGCATGGTACCCTTCCCTTAACTAGTTTTTTTATATTTGTATGATTTGGTGTGCTTAATTTATGGAATAGCACAGAGCAGACTTTGAGCCATTTTTCGAATCTCAAAGGCCGCATTGGAATAATCCTTGCAATATTTTTGTGCTATATCGGGCATTTCTAATATGTCATCAGCAATTCTGCGCGCATCCTCTAACCGGTGAAAGTAGAGATACCCCTCGAAAAATGGCAGCCATTCGACCGGGTCGGCAGGCTCAAATCCTTGTTGGTTTGCTTCTTCTGCCAGGCGCACCACTCCAGGCCAATCGCCGCGTTGGCGTGCCAAAGCAGCCTTTTGGTAATAATAACACCAATTATGTGCAGGTTCCTGCCCAAAAATAATCCCTGGCGGCACATGAAAATCTGCTTCAAGCTGAATCTGTTCCGGATGCGAGGCTGCCGCTGCCTGGCGAGTCAAATCATCATCCCAAGGGCTAAACTCTAGTTTGTTTTGATCAAGCACATGCAGGCAGGACTGTTCCGATGGGATGCTTAAGATTAGAGATTTCGAGAAATCAATCTCGAATTCAACCATTCGAAAGTTTCGTTCTTCGGTCGATCCTGTTTGTAGATAAACCAGCGTATCTTTGTTGATCACCTCAGATGTGATTACAGGCCCCACCCGGTCTGGATAATAAATCCGGTTTGCGGGTGCCCAAACTTCAAATCCTTCCGGGTATCGAAATCGATTAGGCATTTGAACTAATAATGCTGTACCGGGCTGCAATTGCGGCACACGCCAGGAAAGCTGCCACCATACTTGCCGCTGTGCTTCCCAGTTTGCCGCGTAATTGGATGCATTAAACAAGTGCGTAAAAATTGCTGCTGCAACGAATCCTGATATAAACAGGTACCGCCAACCAGATTTTACAGACAAATATACCAACCCGACCAGAAACATCACTGTCGGAACGATCGATTGGTAGGTATACCGGTCCAAGAAATTGCGGAACTGCACATTTCGATCCGACAGCTCCACCGGAAGAAGGGTCACCAGAACACCTAGACCGCCAATAACCATTGCATCAACCGCCCAACTGTACCCAGACGAATCTACATCTTTACCGATTTCTTTGAGCACCATGCGATAAGCATAAATCGCCAAAAATGCAACAGCAACGAATATCAAGCCAATTAAAAAGTAACGATAACGAATTTCTAAACCCAACTGGTAAAGCGGCACAACCCAGGCAGCAAAAATCGTTTCAAACGCATCTTTCACCCATTCAACAGCAATCTGTGCCATTGAACCGGCAAAGTTACCGCGATACTTATCTAATAATGAGCCCGCATCAACCGATGTGCGCAGGCTAATAAATTTGAACATGCGCCAATATACAAAGTACAATGCGTTTGCCAGGAAAGGCGTAAACCAAACCAGTGTACCCAGGAAACGCGTTCCAAGCGGTAATTTCTGCTCATCTTTAGCTGCATACCAGATCAGGAAGAACCGCAAACCTTCCATTCCGATCATCGCTTCATAGACCCGCGGATAACCATAGGCCAAGAGTACAGCCAGAATGATCATTAAAACTTGTTCGGCTTTACGCCGGGATTGGACTGCCCGTACCGTCAAAGCCAATGACAGGATACTCGCTGAATAAGCTGCCAAATGGTTCTGATAATTATTGGCACTGGTCTGTTGCAAAAAGCCTGGATACACCACATACAACACTGCCATTAAAAATGTCGCCATTTTTTGTTCCGGCCAAAGCAAGCGCAGCAGCCATAACAATGCCAGTCCGCCCAAAGTTTTCGCAGCCCAGGCAAACCAATGCCAGGCTTGCGGCGATTCTCCCAAAAAATTTGCAACCACTTGATACAGCGTACCCATGCCAGGGCGGTCCACGCTGTGCATTATTGTCAGCGGAATACCCGATATTCGTGATACAGTCGTGAACCAATCATCGTGGTAGTATCCTAATTGGCCAGCCAACACCAGATAGGCCAACCCGCTGATCAGGATCATAAAAAATCCTGCCAGAAATGGTTCAAATCGATAAAATAATTTTTTATTGAGCATATTATGGCACATCTCACCTGGTCATCATAATCGCAATCAAATCCTTCTGCACATGCAGCTATTTGCCACAGGCTAGCAATGACCAAATTACCCGAAACAAGCCTATCAATAACATAAATTCTCGATGATGAATGCCTTAGAACGATCAGGCATCTGCTGAAGCGCTTCTCGGGAGTCAAACTGCTTGCAAAAACTTACCTTGAAAGACTCATCTCCCTTCAAAATGTTGCCTAATTCGTTCGCCTGGTCGTAAAGTTTTTGATAAGCGTACCCTTCATAAAATGGCATCCATTCCATTTCATACCCAGAGTCTGGCTGCAGCCCATTACTGGCGGCCTCATTTCCTAAGCGAACCACTTCTTCCCAATCCTGCCGCTGTTTCGCCAGGCTGGCCTTCTGATAATAATAACACCATCCATGAGGAGGTTCAGCGCCGAATATTTGTGCCGGAATTTTTCGATCGGGTTGATTTACATCAATCAGTTTAAGCCATGAGTTTCGGGCAACCAAACGGATCATTGGTTCCTCTGCAGCAGGAAAACCCAACCAGCTATTATCGTAAATATGTAAACAGCCTTGATCGTTCATACTCATCATCAGACCATTTTTAAAATCAGCGGTCGTGATAATTGTTCGCACGGTCCTTTGGATTGTAGCCGGCTGATCAATTGCAACCAGGGTTTCTGAATTTAACACTTCTCCAGCGACAAATAATGTTTCCGGATCTTTCTGGAAAATTAAGTTTGCTGGTGCCCAAACTTCATACCCCTCTGACAGACGGTACTCAGTTGGTAAATTTAAGATCAACGCCGTTCCTTCACGCAGGTCTGGAACACGCCAGGCAACCTGCCACCATGCCTCGCGCTGATAACTCCAGTAGCGCGCAAAATTTGCACCATTTAAATAATTCGTAATCAGGCCAATAGCCACCAACCCAACCACAAAACCGAGCTGAACACGCTGATGAGTGAATAGACCCAAAACAGATGCAACCAAAAATATGGCTACTCCTGCAGATACATGCAACGTATAACGGTCCAGCATATTTTGAAAAAGTACCTGCCGTTCAGAAAAAACTACTGGCAGGATCGTAAGCAAAATCCACAAGCCACCTACAACCAGACTTTCACGAATCCAGGATGAATTTTTAGAAGATTGAACAGTGAGGTTTGAATCCGAATCGGTTTTCATCGCAAACCAATAGAAAGCAACCACTCCTGCACCAAGCATTGCCACACCCACCCCAGCCAACAGAGCTTTAATCTCTGCCTGGGAAGCAAACTGGTATAAAGGAACAAACCAGGCTAAATAAACTGTTTCAAAAAAATCACGGACACCATCTACAATCAAACGCAGCCCCATGCCAAAAGGATTTTGTAAATACACCTTACCCAAGCGGCCTACGTCAGTTGCATACCGTGTGCTCTTAAAAATAAAGACGCGCCATACTAAAAATGCAGCTAATAAAGCCGCAGATGGCAGCCATCGAACAGCAGTTTGTTTCACATTTTGCCAGAAATGCCGAATACCAGACTGGTAATGGGAGTAGGCAAGCAGCATTACTCTCACCATCTCCATGCCAATCATATATTCATAAATGAGCAAATAGGCGGCCGCTGTGGCAATAGATAAGATGATCAACAACCATTTTAAAATTATTTTTTTCTGGCGATAAGCCAATAAGGTAAACAACACAGAATATATAGAGAGCGCATAACTGATGAAATGATTAGAAAATGTCAGTGCATTCGTCTGTTGGAAAAACCCCGGATACACAATAAAGACCGCTGCCATGGAAAGGGTGGCAATTTTACGGTCAGGCCAGAGCAGCCGAATCAGCCACAAGAAACCCAAGCCGGAAAGAATGCGTAAAAACACCGCATAAAATTGCCATGCCAGAATAGAATCGCCAACCAACCAGTAGCTGACTCCAGAAACCAAGCCCATAAATGGCCGGTCTATTTTAAACATTTGGAACAACCGGCCAATCCCCCCGGTCTTCGCCGCCCAAATCATGTACCAGTCATCACGGTAGTAGCCTAACTGACTCGCCAGTAAAAGGTAAGCCAATATCGCTAGAACGATTATGCAAGCGGCTGACAGGACTGATTCCCATTTGCGAAGTATAAGCGGTTGTTTCATTGCATTTCCACACTTTCTGAATTGACAGAGTTAAAAATCACTTGATGCAACCCAAGAAATATATCTATTGAGATTTTTTTCATATATCAAGAATTTATCATTCTTATATACCATAGAATATTTCAATGTTTGGGCAAATGATTCATTAAGCGAGCTTGACTGTTTAGATACCAGAACATAATTGTAATTGACGGGAATGTTTTTCTCCTGAACAAGCGCGTTCAAGCAATTTCAAGATTCCTGTAAAGCACAATCTTTTAATAAATTCCATTCTATATAACGCTCTTCCATTGTACCCAACCATTCAGCACCCCAATGTCCCACGGCGGGGTTCCGTTGTGTTAGATATGGAAGCCATTCACCAGTATCATGGTCCGTGGAGAAAAATAATTTTTTACTCTTTGGTTCCGTATGCCCAGCCCAGATTTGTATTGATTCTGGTAATTGCCCAATCCCAAACGTTGAGGACCTTCGATAGAATACATTCCAACCAGGTCTTTGGAACGAAAGATAACAGGCTAATTACCAGGCCAATCAACAGAATAATTAATTGGATTTTTCCAAAACTTTGATCTGCAAATGGATTGAGTGCATCCATCAAGAAATCCAAAATAATTAGTGCTGCACCGGATAAAAACAATATGATCCGGAATCTTATTAGCGTATCTTTCTGTTGAACTGGCATACAATAATCCCCCCTAAAAGACTAGATCCATTTTTCCAAATCCTGATGGTCAATCTCCAAACCATCCAATAAGTTTCGGATGGTGTTCCAGTGCACGCGCTCCCACGCAGAGGGGCTCGAATTGGAATTGTGCGCGGCAATCATGACATTATCCATCTTGAGCAAAGGCGAATTGAGCGGCAGCGGCTCCACTTCAAACACATCTAACGCTGCACCGGCAATCTGGCCTTTTTGCAAAGCTGCGATCAGGGCAGGCTCATCCACAATCGGACCGCGAGCGGTATTGATTAAAATCGCAGATGGTTTCATCCAGCTTAACGTCTCGTCACGGATCAAGTGGTAGCTTGTAGGATTCAAATCGCAATTGACGCTGATAAAATCAGCCCGCTCTAACAAATCACGCAGACT
>JAJUJY010000154.1 GCA_029265085.1 Chloroflexota bacterium | reverse complement strand
GGTAAACTGCTCTTTCATAATTTGGTAAATTTTTTCGCTGATGCAGGTATTGGCAATAAATTTCAAGCGCATGTTCCTGTACGGGTAATTCCTGGTTTAAGCGATCGTGAATTCGAAAGAACTCGGTGCAGGCAATTTCTTCATACAGCTCGTTTTTATTTTTAAAATAATAATAAAGCATCGGCAAGGAACATTCCGCTGCGTTGGCAATCTCTCGAATCGAGGTCCCATGAAAGCCGTTGACGCTAAACAATTCAACTGCCTTGGTGAGAATTTTTCCCCGTAAATTCGATTCTGTCATAGAAGTTCCTTTATCGATCGTTCGTTAGATATATTATATTACGAAAAACTTCTTTGTCAATTAGCAATCATCCTCTTTGAAGAAAACAACTGGCTGATTCTCATTGCCAGTTGTTTTCTTCTTGTTTCTTATTTTCCTTCGAAAGTCCAGCGTTTCTCGCGCTGTTCTTTACTCATATCCAGTCCCAGCGTGCCGCCTGGATTCATGATCCCGTTGGGATCAAAATAATTCTTCAAGGTGCGGATCACCCCCATCGTCAGCGGTCCCGCCTGTTCGGCAAACCAGGGAGCCGTTTGTTTGCCAATGCCGTGGTGATGACTCATGCCTGCCCCGCTTTGCCGGATCGCTTCCAGAATGCCGTATTGGAGCTGCAGATATTCTTGAATCTGATCCATTCGGGCAATAAAGATAAAATACAGGTTGCCTCCCTGGGGATAGGCGTGCGATAAGTGCGTCATACAAACCGTTTGCGGACGCGCTTTCACAAACTTCCGCACTTCCGCATGAACTTTGGGCATCTGCTCCCAGGTGACGGCACATTCCAACGTATCGATCAAGATGCCATAGTCCTGCAAATCTTCACGCATATACGGGTCGCGGAAGCGGCCTTCTTCCCATTTTTTGGTCACCGGGATCAACGAGAGATCAAATGCGCCGTGCCGGGTGCAAATACGCCGGATTTTGCGATCCACATTGGCGGCAAAACCGCGTTCGCCCTCGGTCATACCCAGCAGCAGGCAGCGTTCCATCGGTTTGTAGCCCATCAGGTTCAACCCGGTTTCGGCAGGCGTACCGCCCACCCCATACATGACCAACGCCACATCGGTTTCTTCCGGGTCGGAAAGCCGAAACACCGAAGGCATGCCGAATTCCCCTTGCATCACTTCGCGGGCTGCCGCCAGGGCATCCTCCCAGGTGCGGAAAATGTAGCTGAAACGGCGGCTGGTTTGCGGGGTCCAGCGGAAAATTTTCAATGTCACTTCCGCCAGCACCCCAAAAGTACCTTCACCGCCCATCAGCACCTGATCCATATCCGGACCAATGGCCGCGCGCGGATACGGCGGGGTTTCCAGGCGGCCAACAGGGGTAATATAGGTTTGTGAAATGACAATATCTTCGATTTTGCCGTAATAGGTGGAATTTTGCCCGGCGCCGCGGGTGACCACCCAACCGCCCACGCTGGAATATTCAAATGATTGCGGAAAATGCCCGCAGGTATAACGATGCCTGGTGCCAAAACGTTCCGGTGCATGATTGAGCGCTTCTTCCAACTGCGGCCCCCACATCCCGGCCTGGACGGTGATGGTCTGGTTGGTCTCATTAATGGAAACCACCTTTTGCATATGCACTGACATATCCAGGGTAATGCCGCCCTGCACTGCCTCCATCCCGCGCGTTACCGAAGAGCCGCCGCCAAAGATATAGAGCGGCAAGCTTTGCTCATCGCACCAACGCACCAGAGCCTCAATATCCTCGGTGGAACGGGGACAAACCACCACATCCGGCAGGTTCTCCACACGCTTATGGCGCAAGCGGATCAGGTCAATCATTCCTTTACCGTAAGAGGCACGGATACGGCTGGTTGGATCGGCTTTTACATTTTCCGCTCCAACGATCCCGTTCAAATCAGCCAGCTGCCCGGCGGTTAAATTCACAGGGATTTCTTGCGGGATAAGTTCCAACCCCAGGTCTAGCGGCTGCCGGAAATCCGCCTCGGTCATGCCGAATTTGTCCAATAACATCCCCATCAGCCGCCGGTTGGGATGCTTATATTGATACGGATCACCCCATTTAAACAAAGCGCGATAGGAATTTTCGGGGATTTTCCCTTCAAACCAGGGTGGCGATATTTTGGGCAGTTTTGACATAGGGCTTCCTTATTTTAATTTTTGGTTTTGGGTTTTTCGTGTTTCGGGTTATATGGGAATTTCGTTTGCTTGATTCATTACGAATCACGTACTACGAATAACGAACCACTAATCACTTCCCACCGGCACCGGGGCATAATACCGCCGCCAAGTTTCTTGATAAGCCGCCCATTCAGCGTCCCAGGCGGCATCCGCCCAACCCAACTCCGGTTGGACAATTGCGCGGATTTTTTCAACTTCCTTTGCAGCACCTTCAGGCAGCAGCATTCCCAGGCGCACTCGCCGCAGCAGCAAATCATCCAGGTGGACGACGCCCTCCGCCCGTGCAGACCAACGCAGTTCCGCCCACAAATTCGGCAGCGGATTAATTTCATCAAATTCCCCGGGGTGGGCAGATGCAATCAAATCGGGTGTCTCTGCTCCATACCGCCCCAGCAGAAAATCAGCCTGATCCGGATCCAAAACAACCGGTTCATGCAATGCAGGTAACGGATCAAACATTCGCACCCGCTGATCCAGGTCTGCCGCCGGCAGTTTCTTTGCCGCCGCTTCCAGTACCTGGTGTGCCATGATGCGGAAGATGGTCAGCTTGCCACCTGTGATCGTCAGCAAACCGTTTTCATCCCAGATAACATGCTTGCGCGAAACCTGCGAAGGCAGTGCTGCATTAGAACTGATCAATGGGCGCAGCCCGGCAAAGGACGAAATGATGTCCTGCTCGCCCGCGGTCACCGAGGGGAAAGTGGCATGCAGCGCATCCAGGATATATTCCACCTCAGCCTGAGAAGCATACGGTTCTGCATGCTCCCAGGGATCGCATTGATCGAGATCGGTAGTGCCAATCATCGTTGTACCTTCCCAGGGGATCGCAAACATCGCCCGGTTATCCTTGGGGTGCAGCAGAGTCACAGCCTGTTGGATCGGAAATTTTTCGTAAGAAAAAATCAAATGGCTGCCGCGGCATTTGCGCAGGCGGGCTTCTCCCCCAACCTGTGCACGCAGTTCGTCCGACCAGGGTCCAGCCGCATTAACCACCACTTTGGCGCGTACTTCTGCAGTCCGGCCGTTTGGAACGGCTGTATCCCGCACGACCGCCCCGCAAACCTGACCATCGGCTGTTTTTAACAGGGATTCAGCGCGAGCATAATTGATCGCCGTGCCGCCAGCCCGCACAGCCTCACGAATAACTCTTAAGACCAGTCGTGAATCATCCATGCGCGCATCATAATAGAGATGGCCGCCGGTCAATCCCTGAGAATTCAACAACGGGCACAACTTTTGCAAACCGCGTGCTGAATAACTGCGGTGGTCCCATTTCGGCGCCATCAGATCATAAATCACCACACCCAATGAGAACTGCCAGGAAGGGGTCTTTGCGCCTTCATAAGATGGCAGAAGAAACGGTAAAGGCTGCACCATTTTTTGTGCTTCGCGCAGCATCCACTCCCGTTCGCGCACCGATTCACGGGTCACATCAAACTGGCGGTTGCGCAGATAACGAAAGCCGCCGTGCACCAGTTTGGACGATCGGCTGGAGGTTCCAAAAGAGAAATCCCGCCCTTCCACCAGAAGTGCCCGCCAGCCGCGTGCGGTTGCCTCACGCAAAATTCCTGCACCGGTGATGCCCCCGCCAATAATGAGCAGATCCCATTCCTGCTCTATTTCACTCCAGATTTGATCCCGCCATCCCTGAGTCCACAGAATTCCTCGATTGCGCTGTTATTAGTTGATAACCGCTGCGGCGAATTACTCACCACCTTTAATTTTGTTCCAAAAAACAATGCTGCGTTCCATCACCGAGCGTGAGACATCCTCCGCTCTGACCGCATCGCTTGCCTGAACCGCTTCAAGCAGTGTTTGATAATAGTTTCGTGAGAACTGCCTTGCTTCAGCAAGCTGGAAGTATTTCAGTCCCATGGCTTTGTAAAGCGCACCAAACCCATTCAAGATCAGCGTATAAACGGGGTTACCGGAAAGCATCGTTAACTGGTGATGCAAGCTCCAATCAGCAGCCGTAAATGCCTCAGGCGAATCCTCCAAGGTGTTCAACGTGGATAAAAACAACGCCAGCGATTCAGCAGATCGTTCAACTGCCTGGCGCGTATACGCTGGAGCCATTGCCAGGCGGACCTCCAACAACATCCGCACAAAATCGGCAGGGAGCTTATCGGGACGCTGTGCAATTGCCACCAACACAGCCAACTGCCCTTCCTGCCAGTAATCGCGCACGCGGGTTGGGTGTCCGTGGCGGATTTCCACCCAACCGTCTCTTGCCAGCCTTTGCAGCGCCTCACGCAGTGTCGGCCGGGTCACCCCTAACATGGCTGCCAGTTCGCGTTCTGCTGGAAGATTCGAGTCGATTGGAAAAACGCCGTCCAGAATCGCCTCAATCAGGCGCGCCTCGGCAAATTCGGACGGTTTTAAGGGTGGTTCCCAATTCATAAGTTGCTCCAGGTGGTGAATACTGGTAAGTGGTCTGACCAGTTAATTTCAGTATAGCCCTTCCGAGGAAAAAGTCAAGCGTTTTTTTTCAGGAACGGCTATAATTGCTCCATTCCAGTTTCAGGAGCAGCCATGTACCCGCACCACCTTCAAACCATCGAACGATTAAAAGCCCGCTTCGAGCCGGATCCACAATTTCAAGCCTTGATCCTGGGCGGGTCCATCGCAAAAGGTTGGGCGAACGAAGATTCTGATGTGGATTTTGTCCTTGTCGCTGCCGATGAAGCATACCAGTCGCGAGCAGCAGCCAATCAGCTTCATTATTTCGATACGGAAATTGCCGCATACCCAGGCGGATATGTGGACGGCAAAATTGTGGACCTGGGCTTCCTGCAAGAAGTAGCCCAGAAAGGCAGCGAACCGGCCCGTTCGGCTTTTTGGCAGAACCAGATTATCTATACGAAATTTAACGGTCTTGATGACCTGCTGAAACAAATTGTTACCTATGACGAGGCTGGTCACACCGAAAAGCTCGCCTCGTTTTACGCTCAGGTCCAGGCCTTACAATGGTATATTGGCGAAGCAGAAAAACGCGCAGACCTATACCTGCTTACCCATTCCGCAGCCGAACTCGTGTTGTACGGTGGACGGATGATCCTGGCTCACAATCGCGTGCTCTATCCATACCGTAAATGGTTCCGAAAAACTCTCTCGGAATGCCCTGCAAAACCCCAAGAAATGGATGGGTTGATCGATACCCTGCTTGCGAAACCGACCAAGAATGCTGCAGACCGCTTCTGTGAAGCGGTGCTGACCTTCACAAATTGGCCTCAGCCAAAAGAAGGCTGGCCTGCCCGCTTCATGCGCGACACCGAATGGACCTGGCGGAATGGCTGGACGCCGTTGATGGATTGTTAAAACCAAATTCGGTATTTTTAAGGTAGAATATCCATTTGTAGAATCGCGAATGATCATTTCAGGGGGAGAATTCATATAATTGCAATTGGTTTCCTCGTCCTTCGAAGAAATGAAACTATTCAGCCGGCATCACCAAATCATATTCCGAGGATAACTGATATGAAAATTAATATTTTTAAAAAAACCTGGTTGTTGTTCACGCTCGTTCTCATCGTTTGTACCAATACCTGGCAAGTTTTTGCGCAAAGCAGCCCAATGATTAATTTCCCTGATTCAAACATTTCGGATCGACTGCCAGAAAGGGCTGTTGGTGGTCCAGACGACTATGGCTATACTTTCAACGACAGTGTTTTTTACGAATGGATCGATGCAACGGATGGTACACCGCTCGGATTTAGCGGGTACAGCGAAGGACAGGGATCAGGTCCAATATCACTTCCTTTTGCATTCAAATATTATGAAAACACCTATTCCGAAGTGTATATTGCCGCTTCCGGTTTTCTTAGCTTTGAGGAACAACCCTGGGACATACAGGGTGTGATCCCAACCTCCGAACTACCCAATAATATGATTGCCCCCTGGTGGTCGCCGCTGACTCTGTCCAGTACTGGTACCAGCAATCGCGTCTTTTATAAATCTTCTGGCACGCCGGGCAATCAATATTTTGTGGTGGAATGGTATCAAGTGGATGCTGGCCGCAATAATATTTATACCTTTGAAGTGATCCTCTATGAAAATGGCAATTTCCTTTTTCAATATGCCGATGTTACTGCCGGAACCAGCGGATTTGAATGCGGCAGTGCCGGAATTGAAAATGAAGACGGCCTGGATGGCTTAAAGTATAAGGAGTATTGCTTTAGCCGCCCTCCCATCAATAAAGCTGTGTTGTTTTCACGCCCATCAGCAACTGCGCGGCTAAAACTGGTTCCATCTCGACAGGGTAGTTTTGTATCTTCCGCCGAAACGAAAGTCTTTACGGTAGATGTTACCAATACCGGTGATCTGGGAACCGATGTATATGACCTGGAGGTCACTTCAGGCTGGCCGGTAGTTTTAAAAGATCCCTTGGGAACCATCCTGACAGATACAGATTTGGACGGCAAGGTCGACACTGGTCCAATGAGTTCTTCTAGCAGCATGGCTATGCAGGTTGTAGTACAAACACCGACCATTGCCAATATTGGGGAGGCCAATTCGGTTAACCTGACAATCACATCATCCTTAAATCCATCTTTAGAGAAATCTGTAAGTATAGATCAGACAGTTCCAGCACCTTTTGCGCAGGCATATGCCGAAAGATCAGAAGATGAGTTTGGAATATTATTTACAGCCCCCAACCAGGTGAAAACCCAGACAATTTCAACGGGTTGGGGATTATACCCAATCATCCACAAAAGCACACCTTATGTGTATGCCTGGTCTGGCATCGATGAAAGTACATTCTCAGACAATATAAAATTCGCCATACTGAATCCGGATGGAACGATCGCCAAACCTTCAACAAACCTGACCAATCACACAGATAGTGACCCAAATATATCAACAACTTTTATTGATCCGGTGATTGCTGTTGTGCCAAACGGCAATATCGGAATTGCCTGGGAGTACTATCAGAATGATAAAACCACCGCCAAACAGAATACCAATATCTGGTTTGCAATGTTAAATTCTGCGGGCGAAGTAATCCTTAGCCCAACCAACCTCACTGCATACGAAGGTTGGGGATCATATTCCGAGTTAAATATCGAGCGATACACCAACCCCAGAATCACAGCAACGGAGGACAACCGTTTCTTCATCTCTTGGGCTGTCCAGACCCGCACCATGAGTGGATATATCAGTGATGTATTTTATGCCATCCGCGATCACGAAGGAAATGAGGTCCTACCAATCACCTCAGTCTCTCATACCGTACCTGTTTCAAATCTGTTTTACAACAGTCCAACTTTAATTACCATTAATAATGATCAGATATTTTTGGCATATCGAGCCGATGGAAAATTAGCCAACATCGTCATTGATAGCAGTGGAAATATTCTTCATGAGGAATATATTACCGGTCAAGTGATCAATGGACCAATCCACGATTCCTTATTGCTGTCAAATGGCAATATTTTCATCGCATCGAATAATTCAACAACTGAATTTGTTTTCTATACGATGGATGGTAATACATTTGAACCGAGCAGCGACCCGCAGGTTTTGAACATTGATTTACCCAATAATTGGAACTGGATTTCAGCCACCCAAGATCAAGCCAACCATATCATCTTAACCTGGCAGGACGGATCCAATTATGAGCATAAAAATTTGTTCTATGCTTTGCTGGATGAACAAGGGAATATATTGACTCCACCCTCGGCTTTTAAGCATGTGACCCATCCATACGGGGATCTTCAAACCAACCATATCGGCAACGGCAACGCCCCCTACCCGCAAGAGACCAGCGGCAGCGGTGTGGACCTGATATTGAGCGGCCATTCCACTTTGGAAACAATCTCCGGAATTACCGCATCCATCCCCGTGCAATTCTCCAACAAAGGTTTGGATACCGGCACAGGCATTACCCTCACGGCCACGCTCGCCTCCGGCCTGACCTATGTCAGCGACAACTCAGGCATTACGCCATCAGTATCTGGTAACACTGTTACCTGGAATATTCCCGATCTGGATTTTCTGGGTCAGGGAAAAATCGAGCTAAAGGTAAAAGTTCCCGTCTCAACCAATGGAGCTGCCTACCCGGTGGCATTTCAAATTACATCCAGCCAGGCAGACCTCCAGATAGAGGATAATACCACTTCTGCAATTTTGCAGATCAATCAAAAGCAGGTCTTTCTACCCGCTGTTCGCCGCTAAACATTCTTCCAACACAGCAATTAAAAAGCCGCCTGGAGTTAGGCGGCCTTTTTTTGTCTCTTGACAAAATATCCCTCTTGCATATAATTAGCGAGGCTAATGATTAGCGTAGCTAATTATTGTTTTTGGAAAGGATCCAGATGAATTCTAACGACCCGGATTTGACGCAGGACATCGACCGGTTAAATGAAACCTCATTGATGATCGGTTACCATGCCCGGCGCATGATTGAAAACGAGTTAGCCCATTTTGGGCTGACCTCGGCTCAATTTGCGCTGCTCAAATGCCTGAAGCGCTGCCGGGATCACACCACCGTCACTGCCCTGGCGGAACATACTCACCAGGTACCGCCCACTGTGACCAATATGCTCAACCGCCTGGAAGAGCGCGGGCTGGTGCTGCGCCAGCGCGATCCGGACGACCGCCGCAACCAGCATGTCTCGCTAACCCCCGCAGGCGAAGATATTATTCAACAATTTACCAGTTATAAACGGGAGCAGGTAGCCCAATTTCTTCAAACCATGAGCCGCGAAGAGCGCAAAACGCTCCTCACACTGCTTCAGCGCTACCTGGACAGCCTGATTACTGATTCATCCTTATCCGTAGAGGAAAATTCTTATGCAGAACAAATCAAACAACCATAAAACAGGGATCTTATTTTTCACTTTAATGGTCGTCATGCTGGGCTTCGGATTAGTGATTCCGATCCTGCCCTATTATGTCGAAACATTTAATGCGGGCGGCACCGCCCTGGGCTTATTAATGGCGATTTTCTCCATCGCCCAGTTCGTTTTTGCTCCGGTATGGGGCGGGCTCTCCGACCGGATTGGACGCAAACCGATTTTGTTTATTGGCATGGTAGGAAATGCCCTGTCCTTGCTCTTTTTTGCGCTCTCAACCGAGATGTGGATGCTGTACGTTTCGCGCGCATTGGCTGGCATCCTTTCCGCTGCAACCCTGCCCACCGCGATGGCCTACATCAGCGATACGACCACAGACGAGCAGCGCGGCCAGGGCATGGGTTTGATTGGCGCTGCGATGGGCCTGGGTATGGTTTTAGGTCCGGGAATGGGCGGCTGGCTCTCCCATTATTCCCTTTCCACCCCGTTCTTTGTCGGTGCCGGTCTTTCTGCGCTGGCGGTAGTTTTCCTGGCTTTCTTCCTGCCCGAATCACTTCCGGTAGAGAAACGCAACGCTAACGCCCAGATTTCAATCCCTTCGCTTAGCCAGCTGAGTGGCGCACTGACCGCGAAAGAAGGCATTTACTACACGCTTTCCTTCATGGTCTTTTTCGCCCTGGCAAATTTTGAAGCAGTATTTGGCCTGTATTCAGAGTATCATTTCCATTACACCGCCGGACAGGTTGGCACCATACTTACTGTGATTGGCCTGATCTCAACCGTTCTGCAGGGAGCAGCCACCGGTCC
>JAJUJY010000184.1 GCA_029265085.1 Chloroflexota bacterium | reverse complement strand
GGCTGTTATTTTGGCATGGAACTCGAACGGGAATCGCTCTGGCGGAGCTCCCGAATTTATTTGTGAATTGATTCACAATTTGGCATTATTGCCAATCTGTTTATCGTCACAAAACTAGACTTACAAAGGTCATTCTTGACGGAGCCTGTTGTGGGTGCTATACTCTAAACATCTGAATTATCTGATTAATTCGAGAATTGTGAAGCCACCATGCAACGAGATCCAATTGCTTCAGATCTTTTGTCTGAATTTATGAAATACCTGGCGGCGGGAAACGATACGGAGAATGACCGTATTCCGCCACTATCTGATTTGAGCCAGGAGCTAGGAATTAGTATTGCCAGCTTGCGAGAGCAGTTGGAAGTTGCGAGGGCACTTGGCCTGGTGGAAGTGCGGCCAAGGACAGGTATCCGGCGATTGCCTTATAATTTTCGCGAAGCAGCGCTAAAAAGTGTTGGTTATGCAGTGAATGTTGATCCAGCCAACTTCGCTGCTTTTTCCGATTTTCGGAACCATATTGAAGCAACCTATTGGTATCAGGCTGTTGGACTGCTGACCAGCGAAGACCACGCCCATCTTAAGGACTTAATTCGCCGGGCGCAGGAAAAAATCCACGGAAATCCCCCTCAAATCCCTCATAACGAGCACCGCGATCTACACCTCACTATTTACTGCCGTTTGAATAATCCGTTTGTTACAGGCGTTTTGGAGGCTTATTGGGAGTTATACAAGTTGGTTGGGCTGGATGTTTACACCGATCTAGCTTATCAACAGCGAGTATGGAACTACCATCAACGAATGGTTGATGCGATTTGTCAAGGCAATACGAATATTGGCTATGAAGCACTTATGGAGCATATGGATTTAATCTTCCAGCGCAACAACCAATATTCTTATCAAAAGTTTGAATAGGTGCGGTGATCCCGCATAAAATATTTCTAGGAGAAAATATGGATCAAACACAGCCAGCAACTGTAAGTGGGACCAGTAAGGGTGATGAACCGATCGTGAATGACTTTTGCATTACCTTTAGCACGGTCAATGGATCGGGAAGCGCAACTGCCAATACCATTTTGCTTCGCTCGCTGTTCAAGATGGGTATCCCTGTGTCCGGAAAGAATATCTTTCCTTCCAATATTCAGGGGTTACCAACCTGGTATTCAATCCGGTTAAGCAAGCAGGGCTATCTCGGCCGAGCGGAAAAGGATAATCTGGTTGTTGCGATGAATCCTGCAACGGTCCAGTCTGAATTGAATTTTCTGGTTCCGAACGGTGTATTGTTTTACGCCGATGATATTCGTTTTGAAAATCCTCGCGAGGACGTTATTCTTTACCCGATGCCTGTCCGAAAGCTCGTAAAGGAAGCGGATGTTCCTTCCAATTTGCGCGATTATATTGCCAATATGGTGTATGTTGGCGTAGTCGCTCAAATGATCGGGATTAACCTGGATATTGTTTACCAGGTTGTGAATGCTCATTTTAAAGGGAAAACAAAGGCAGTCGAATCCAACTGGAATGTAATTAAAGCTGCAGCTGATTGGGCTGCTGCGAATTTGGAAAAGCGGGATGTGTATTCCGTTGAAATGATGCCTGAATTAAAAGATTACATCATCACCGATGGCAATACCGCTTCTGCGTTGGGATCAATTTATGGCGGCGTTCAGTTTACTGCATGGTACCCGATCACTCCGGCCTCTAGTTTGGCTGAATCATTGAATGAGTATTTACCGGAATTGCGGGATGATCCTGAAACCGGAAAAGCAACCTATGCGGTGATCCAGGCGGAAGACGAATTAGCTGCTATTGGTATGACCATTGGAGCGGGCTGGGCGGGTTTGCGCTCGATGACTTCAACTTCTGGCCCAGGGTTAAGCCTGATGGCGGAATATTTAGGTCTGGCCTATTATTCTGAAGTTCCAGTTGTGATTTGGGATGTTCAGCGTGTTGGCCCAAGTACTGGTTTGCCAACCCGTACGGCACAAGGTGATTTAACCTTCAGTTATTTTATCTCCCATGGCGATGCAAATTTCATCATCTTGATCCCTGGGGATGTGACGGAATGTTTTGAACTGG
This sequence comes from Chloroflexota bacterium, assembly GCA_029265085.1. The sequence goes on along the minus strand of JAJUJY010000184.1, from coordinate 5,633 downwards.
GTTGGAAATCTTTTGATATTGCCGAAAAATTCCAGACTCCAGTGATCATTTTGACGGATCTTGACCTGGGTATGAATACCCATATGACCAGGAAATTTGAGTATCCTGACCAGCCTATCGATCGCGGCAAAGTGCTTTGGGAAGAAGACCTGGAAAAGATGCTGGTAAAAACCGAAGGTAAGTGGGGACGTTACCTTGATATTGATGGCGATGGTATTCCTTACCGAACGGTGGCTGGAAACAGGCATCCAAAGAGTGCATACTTTGCCCGCGGAACCGGGCATGATGAAATGACCCGTTACAGTGAAGATCCGGAAGTCTGGGAACGTGTGTTAAATCGTCTGGCCAAGAAATTTGAAACGGCAAAGCATGAATTGCCAAAACCAGAAGTTCACCGCATGGATGGTGCGCGCATTGGAATCATTGCCAGTGGTTCAGTTGATCCGGCAGTTAATGAAGCGCGCGATATGTTATTAGCGGACGGTATTAAAACCGATTACATGCGGATCAAAGCGATTCCGTTTGCGGATGAAGTGCATGAATTCATCTGCGAGCATGATGTGACGTATGTGGTTGAATTAAACCGTGATGGACAGCTTAAACAATTATTAACGATTAATTTCCCAGATTGCGCAACCAAAATGCGAAAGGCTGCTCATATCGATGGCTTGCCCATTTCTGCGTGCTGGGTTCACGAACAGATTGTTGCCATGGAGGCAAAATAGCCATGACTGAACAGGTAGCAAAATCCAATGTTAATTTAGTGGGATTGGCCAGGGCAGATTATAAAGGCGCTCCAAGCACTTTGTGCCAGGGTTGTGGACATAATTCCATCTCAGCACAGATTGTGGCTGCATTGTATGAGTTAAATATCATTCCCGAAAATGTGATTAAGTTCAGCGGTATCGGCTGCTCAAGTAAAAGCCCCACCTATTTCCTGAGCCGTTCATTTGGGTTTAATACATTACATGGACGTATGCCGTCCCTGGCATTAGGAGCTTCTTTTGCCGATGTTTCTCTGAAAACTATTGGGGTGAGTGGTGACGGCGATACAGCCAGTATCGGTATGGGGCAATTTAAACACCTTGTCCGGCGGAATTTGCCGATGGTTTATATCGTGGAAAACAATGGGGTTTATGGTTTAACCAAAGGTCAGTTTTCTGCAACCGCTGAGAAGGGGTTGCGCCTGAAACGACAAGGTGTGAACCAATATATGCCAGTAGATATCTGCATGGAAGCGCTGGTTGCTAATGCTACTTTTGTTGCTCGTTCCTTTGCAGGGGATCCGAAGCAGCTTAAGGAAATCTTCAAAGCAGCATTCAGCCATCGTGGCATTGCGGTTATTGATATCATCAGCCCTTGTGTGACCTTCCACAATCAGGATTCTTCATTACATTCCTATGCTTGGGGTAAGGATCACGAAACACCACTGCATGATATTTCGTATGTTCCACCTCGTGATGAAATTACGATTGAAGATTTTGAAGAAGGTTCTTCGCGTGAAGTTGCGCTGCATGATGGTTCCACCATTGTCCTTAAAAAATTGGATAAAGATTATGATCCGACCAATATTTTTGAGGCTGTGCGGGTATTAGAGCATGCAGAACGAAGCAACGAGATGATTACTGGTATCCTATATATCGATCCGGATGCTGAGTGTTTATATGACCAGTATAATCTTCCGGATATTGCTTTGAATCGTCTTCCCAATGATAAGATCCGACCAACGGCAAAATCATTGGACGAGATTAATCAATCGATGATGATCTAATCAATCAAAAAGGGCAGTTCAAACGTGAACTGCTCTTTTTATTTAATCTTTGGCAGCGATTGGATGGTTTGGGTCACGTATCCATTCAGACCATGAGCCGATGTAAATCAGCGCAGGGGGCAGCCCGGCAATTTCAAGAGCCAGGTTGTGATGTAGAGAAGTCACACCAGACCCACAATAAACAATTGCGTGGTCTGAGTTTGTGCCGCCGAGCAGTTCCAAAAATTCTTTACGCAAAATTTCTGGGGATTTAAATTTTCCATCTGTCCCCAAATTTAACTGGTGAAAGCGGTTGATGGCTCCAGGGATATGCCCTGCAATGGGATCAATGGGTTCAACTTCGCCGAGGTAACGCTCAGGCGATCTTGCGTCAATTATCTGGTATTCAGGATTGTTGATCACCTTTTCCATTTCTTCGGTTGTAACGATCCAACCATTTTTTTGGAACCCAATAAACTTCGCAGGATTTGGAATTTCAATGTCTGTTGATGTAGGAAAGCTGTGCTCAAGCCATGCTTGAAATCCTCCATCTAAAACCGCAACCTCCTGGTGCCCGTAGAATCTTAATAGCCACCATAAACGAACTGCGTATGAACCTCCAACGGTGTCGTAAACGACAACTTTTTTCTTTTCATCAATCCCCCAGGCTGAAAGTTTATTCACAAATTCATGAGGATCGGGTAATGGATGCCGTCCGCTGGTTAGGCTGGGTTTACTGGATAAATCGTTGTTTAGGTGAGCGTATATAGCATGCGGTAAATGACCATTTTGATAATCCTGGAATCCCCACTCAGGCTGAGCGAGGTTAAATCTACAGTCAATAATGGTCCAATCATGTTGATCGATATGTTGGGCTAATTCAGCTGCTGATATGATTGGTTTCATAGATCCTCTTACCTCCTGGAGGTCACTTTGAACAGGTATTTAGATCAATAGGATTTATTTTTACGCCGGTTGATTAATTTCTTGCTGACTAACGATTGTCGTTCACGGGATAATGGATAAAACCAGGCTAAGGTTACAGCTGCAAATAAAAATAAAATGATCCCTGGCCCAGTCATGATGCGGATTGCCCATATGGTAGTTGGGGATTGAGTAAAAATGGCTGCTCCTTCAGGGGGAGCTTGATATCCAAACCAGCCTAATATCTGCAAAGCAATAAATACTGCTAAGGCACTACTTAATTTGCGAAAGAAATTCATTGCCCCGTAATACATGCCTTCGTGGCGTGTATGAGTGCGAAATTCATCCCAATCGATCACATCTGGAATCATCGATTCTGGAATTACGTGAGCAGTGGAAACACTTAACCCAGCTAAAAATGAAAAAAGCAAGATGAGTGGAATTTGATGCGGTTGAATAAATATGACGTAGATCTGTACCGCAATCCAGAACAGCATCCCAGTAATGTAAGAGGTTTTTTTGTTAAACCTTTTCGCCACAAAGTTCCATAAAGGGATGGTAAAGGTTGCAACAATTAACAAAATCCCAAGGACGGCAGACTCAATTGATAAATTTTGACCAAGTAAATTGATTTTACTGACGAGGTTACCCTCGGAAATCCAATATAGCAAATAATAAGGCAGCATTAATGCTACCGTATCAAAACAAATCCAGGTGAGAACGTAAATTCCAACCGCATACCGGAAGGGCGTATTTAACCATAACTGAACTAATGCTCGCGAAGGCGCCAGCTCTGCGACTTTTGTCGAAGGTGCACGAGATGGTTTTTCTCGAATAAAGGCAAATACCAAAAAATAGGGGATCACCGCAAGTGATCCAAAAATTGCTGCAACAATGATATACCCTTGCTGTTGGTTAAGGCCGCTGTTTACCGCAGCATCAACAATGTTTGGCGCAGCAACAGCGGTTGCCAATGAAGCTAGCAAGTTAAAGAACATGCGATAAGAAGTTAAGGATGTTCGGTCATCATAATTGGGAGCGATTTCGGGAGTTAATGCCAGGTATGGAACATTGATTAATGTTTGAATGGTATCGCTTAACATATAAGCGAGTGTTACTGTGAGCATTCTCAACCATTGGTTTTCCCAGGGAGGAGCCCACCACAAGAGTACAAATGCGCAACCAAATGGAATGGCAAAAAACAAGAGAAATGGTCTGCGCCGGCCCCAGCGCGTTCTAACGCGGTCGCTTAATGCGCCAATTAGAGGATCGTTGATTGCATCCCATATGATACTAATTAACGCGGCAAATGATGCCAGGCGAGGGTCAAGCCCCACAACATCCGTGAGGAATATGGCATAAAAAATTTGACGGAGGGTATTAAAGCTCGCTTTTCCCCAGTCACCAGTACCGTAAATTGTTTTTAACCATCGTGGTAAAGGACGCGGTTGGTCTTTTTCAAATTGGTCATTGGTGGTGATCATAGGAAATTCCCAAAGATATTGATGACAGTTTAGATGACCATCCGGTAGAGCCGGTGGCGTTTATTCCATTTTACTCCCATGTTTTCCATATCGGACTTGCTTTTGAAATTTCTTTCATCAACCTGAACAATTTCAATCCGCTCAGCCTGGTAAGCTCGCAGTGCTTGTTCTACCTCGTAATAGAGGAGAATATTCGCCCCGCGCCCCTGAAATTGAGGCATTAACCCAACTCCATTTAAATCGATAATTTTCGATGATTTAAGAGCTTTTAGAATCGTGAGCCACCCAAATGGGAAGATTTCTCCTTTGGTTTTTTGCAAAGCTTTATTAATATTGGGGTAGGCAATGATAAAACCTGCCAGTTGATCACCCTGCATGATCAGTCGCATTAATTTTGGATTGGCTACTGCCAAGATATTTTTCGCCATCAATTCAAATTCACTGGGTGTATTGGGGTAATATCCAGGATTGTTTTGAAACGCATCATGATGTACCTGATCTACAACTGGTATTAATGGCTTTAACTCATTAATGGAGCGATAAATTTTGACCCAAAAGTTCCCTTTTTCTTTAATTTTTATTGCAGCTTCAATGATTTTTTCGGGTAGCTTATCTGTTGGCACCATATACCCGGAAAGATAATCCGTTTCTTTAAAAAATCCAGCGTTTTGTAACAGCTGATCATAATAGGGATGGTTGTACGGAATGCCAACTGCCGGGAGAGAATCAAACCCGTCGACTAATATCCCAATTCCATTTGACCGCAGGAAACCTCGTGATCCAATGATTGCGGAAAGTCCCTTTTGTTTTGCCCATTCTCTGGCTGCCTCAAAAAGTTTGTTGGTTACTTGCTGATCATTAATCGATTCATAATAATAAAAAAATGCGACGTTTTCATGATGGTGAGCGCAATAATTTTTGTTATGTAATATTGCTACCCGACCCAAAACCTGGTTATCTTCTTCAACCAGAAGAAAATCGGCGTCTGAATGTTGGTAAAAAGGGTGTTTTTCCCGATTCATCACAAGCTTTAGCTCGCTGGAAAAAGGGGGGACCCAATATGGATTTTTATCGTAGAGCTGTGGGGAAAATTGACTGAATTTTTTTGTTTGAGATCTATTCGAGGTATTAATCTGAATCACTTTCATCAGCCACTCCTGATTTCAAGATGTTAGAATTTCTGGCGGACGCTCGAGTTCAATCAATTGGATAAAAGCATCAACAACTGCTGGATCGAACTGTTGGCCGGATTGGTCTTTGATGTATTGGATAACATCTTCTTCCGGAATGCCAGCGCGGTACGGACGATCAGAACGCAGCCCATCCCAAACATCGACTACCGCAAAGATTCTGGCTGCCAGTGGGATTTGCTCTTTTTCTAATCTCTGTGGATAACCTTTGCCATTCCAATGTTCGTGATGATATAGTGGAATATCTAGCGCGCCCGCAAGGTATGGAATGGGTGAAAGGATATG
>JAJUJY010000245.1 GCA_029265085.1 Chloroflexota bacterium | reverse complement strand
TGTTGTTCTCCCCCAGATAACCGATCTGGATATGTGTTCTTTCTATCCAATAAGCCCACTTCTTGCAGCAATGTTTCTGCACGATTGATATCCTCGGGAGTATTTTGTCCATTAAGCTCTAAAGGTAAAGTAATATTTTCCCAGACAGTTAGTGTAGGAATTAAATTAAAAAATTGGAATATAAAACCAATATTTTTTCGCCGATAAATAGTACGCTGATGATCATTCAACGAAGTTAAGCGAATATCCCGAACATATATTTCTCCGCAATCGACACGATCAATGCCGCTAATTAAGTTTAATAAAGTCGTTTTACCACTCCCGCTTTTTCCTAAAATTGCAATAAATTCACTTTCCAAGATGTTTAAATTGATTCCTTGAAGGACCTGCCGAATAGAACCACCTTCAGGATAATTTTTGCACAGATCAACGACGCGAACAAAATAATCATTTGAAGTTTTCAATTCAACACCTCATTGTTTAACTAGTACCATCATACCAACAACCAGGTGAGATGATAAAATCATTGTACACCCCAAATAAAAACCGCCCGAAAGGGCGGTTTCAGGCAAAAATGGCAATAACTGATTAAAACCAATCTCTTTTCATAAAAATTATTGTAATTAAAACAGAAGCACCAACTATTAACCCGACCACTATCCACGGCGCCCAAGGGTTATCAGCAGCGAGCGGCAGCATTACATTCATACCGAAAAAACCAGTTATGATTGTTGGTACGCTCATAATAATTGTGATAGAAGCCAGAAATTTCATGACCACGTTTAAATTATTGGATATTACAGATGCAAAAGCATCCATCAATCCACTTAAAATGTTGTTGGAAATATTAACCATTTCCAATGCCTGCTGATTTTCGGTTAATACATCTTCCAACAAATCCTCATCATCCGGGTATAAACGAAATAATTGGGATCGTTGCAAACGCTCGACCAGTAGCTCATTGGATTTCAAAGCAGTCGTAAAATACACAAGGCTTTTTTGATACTTCAATAATTCTAATACTTCACGATTTTGCATCGATAATTGCAGCTTATCTTCCAATTCTTCAGTAGTACGATTGATTGCCCGCAAATAAGAAAGATACTTGGTCGCATTATTGAGCAGAATTTGTAAAATAAACCGTATCCGTTTGGCAGTTGAAAATCCACGGATCTTTCCATTGATAAAATCAAAAATTACATCCGTTTGCTTCCTGCAAACGGTAATAATATATTGGTCTGTTAAAATAATACCCAATGGCAACGTATTATAAGGAACATCAACTTTTGGCCCTTGATAATGCGGAATGCGGATCAGGATCAACATTTTTCCATCATCTTCACGCTCTGACCGCGATCTTTCATCCATATCTAAGGGGTATGTTATAAAATCTTGTGGTAAACCCAAGTGTGTAAGACGTTCAATTTCATCTGATGTAGGATCAACAACATTAATCCAACAGCCATTTACAATCTCGGTAATAGGTTCGAGGACATTTTCCCGGCTTTTGTAAATTGCGATCATAGCAGCACCTCCTGGATAATGTTGGCTGCGCAGGGAAAACCCTGGGGCACTTTATCCATTTTACTCTTTAACAAGATTTCTTTGTAGCTTTTTCTCCTCACTCTCGCCATCCAATTATCAATGACATCGAATGGTTGTGATATAATCAAATTACCGGGGATGACAGGCTTCGACGGGAGAGGCTGGTCCCGGACGGCGAGCCGAGAGGTGCCGACCTCGAAAAATCAGCACAAAAAATTAAGTGCCAATCGCACAAATTACGCTGCTCTGCCTTTAGCTGCTTAATCAGCTATTGCTGAGCGCAATGGTCTCCTCGATGAGGCCACGTCTGCCTACCCCGCCGCCTGACCGGTGGTAGAACAGGCGCTACAAAGTCAGGCTGCCGCATAATTTTTCACGGGTTTTGCGAAAGAGGGCTTTCGGGCCTGAGTGAATAGCAACCGGTCTGTTCTGTTGGTCAGCGGGCTGCTTGCGAAAACAAAGACCAACTACGCTCGTAGATGTTCGAGGGTCTAATCTTGCGGACGCGGGTTCGATTCCCGCCATCTCCACTTTTTTCAGGATTGGATATTTTCCAATCCTGATTGTTTTAAGTGTTATACAAACCGCATGGAATTTATTATTCTTTGCCCTATAATTTCTTATAGAGGTGAATCATGAATATACAAGACCGTGTCGTTGTAATTACTGGTGCTACCGGCGGGCTTGGCAAAATAGCCGCAAGATTTTTTGGGCAAGCTGGATATCGTCTGGCTCTATTTAGTACAAATCTTGAAAAACTAAACCAATTAGCCCATGATTTAAATCTATCTCAAGAAAATTATTTGATCGGTTCATTTGATTTTCGCGAACCCGATTCTGCCCAACAAGCACTGCAGATGACATTTGAACGGTTTGGCCGTGTTGATATTTTGCTCCATCTCATGGGAGGATGGACTGGCGGTAAGCCGCTTCCTGAAATAGCGACAGACCAGTTAAAAACCATGCTTGAACAGCATACCTGGTCAACCTTCTATATTCTAAAAGCATTTACCCCTCACTTTGTGAATAACGGTTGGGGGCGCATCATTGTCATCTCATCTCCAAATGCGAGTGATCCATCTGCAAAAAGCGCACCGTATTCTGCTGGAAAAGCAGCCCAAGAAGCCCTCGTTCTTGTTCAAGCACAAGAATTAAAAGGGACAGGGGTCACTGCGAATATTATCCGGGTAAAAGCGATTGATGTGAATCATGACAAATGGCTCAATCCAACCAAAGAAAATCAATCTTGGGCTACCCCTGAAGAAATCACCCAAATGATGGCCTACCTGTGCACGGATGAAGCCGGTTTATTAAATGGCGCAAAAATTCCTCTTTACGGCAGTCCGTAATTAGTTTATCGAAAAATACTGGCAGCTTGAACGCTTTCCAAAGGGTATTTTCCAACCGCCGCTTCATCAGACAGAACAAAACCTGCATATCCTGAAGATAAAGCATCAAATAAATAACATATCTCTGATCGAGTTGGCGTAGGACTGACCGTCATATGCTCTAAAACCTGACCTGCCATCATCACCGGGATGGCGAGATGATTCACCTGTCCAGCGGTTTGATAGACCAATTCGGCCATAGACCGCAATCCCACTTCAGCCCCTAAATCTCCACGGCACACCCATAATTCATTGGCACTATATATGTATGCCTCCAAATTCGCAAAAGCAGATGGGCGTTCCAGTTTCGCAATTAAATAGACCTTGTTTCCCATCTGTTTGCGATATTCTTCCATCTCAATTGAATCTTTTATATAGGAAATCGCAAAACGGGAAAATGGATATTTACTGGCAATGTCAAATAGTTTCTGGTCACGCTGATTTAAAGATTCTTGCCGGAAAGCACAATTGGTATAGGTGATTCCCTTGCGTGGAATGATCTCGCCCCCTTGCAGAACTTTTCCACGGATCATATTCGATTGTTTTTCCACAATCTTCAAGCGAGATTTTGCATCGTTTAAAACTATTTCGTCACCAGAGTTTTCAGCGGCTAAAAAGAAATCGGGATGAGGAACAGGTAATGTATTTTGATCTGCTGATTCTTCTGCCTGAATCAAGGAAATCTCTTGATCTTCTTTAAGCAAAAATGGCTGAAATTTGCCTAAACGCCATTTACTTCCCTGCAAATCAAGCACCAATGGAGGTTGGAATTCAATCGAATCAACAAATTGCCTATATCGCTCGACCCAATCACCCAATTGATCAATGGATAAATGAGATGTATTTAATCGAAATGCGGTCGCTCCCGCCGATAACATCTCTTTCCAAATGGAAGGGTTGTTACTACTGGGACCTAATGTTGGGATGATTTCATAATTCATAGACTAGCTCACTTGCACAATAAGACCTTTAAGATATGCGCCTTCTGGAAAATTCAATGCTACAGGATGATCTGGACCTTGCGTAAGTGTCCTGACGATTTTTGCATCAACTTTTGCATCTAAAGCTGCCCCAGCTACAATTTTTTGGAACAAATCCGCAGAAATTCCCCCAGAGCAAGAAAATGATGCCAACACACCGCCAGGTCGAAGCATTTTGAACGCCAATAAATTTATATCTTTATATCCACGCGCAGCTCGTTCAGCTTGCGCAGCTGTTGGCGCAAATTTTGGCGGATCTAAAATAATCATATCAAAAGTCTTGCCCTGGTCGCGGAAAGTGCGCAGCACCTTAAACACATCACCTTCCATCCAATCAGCTTTTTCTTCCGGCAGTCCATTTTGGGGAACATGATGCCGCCCGATCTCTAACGCATCAGCCGAGGAATCGATCGATAAGACAGAATTTGCCCCATTTTTCAAGGTATACAGGCTGAACCCCCCAGTGTAACAAAAACAATTTAACACATCTCTTCCCGCAGCCATCTCGCCAACGATTTTTCGGTTTGTTCTCTGGTCAATATAAAATCCTGTCTTTTGGCCTTTTTCCAGATCCGCCCAAAAATTTATCCCATGCTCAAAAATTTTAACTTCTGGATCTGGGATACTGCCGTGAAGTACTCCTGTTCTGGATGAAAGTCCTTCTAATTGACGTACATCCACATCCGAACGTTCATAGATGTCTTCTATTCCGGTTACTTCCACAAGCTGTTTAACAATCGTTTTTTGCCAATATTCCGGTCCTGCCGATAAGATTTGAACTACCAACCTTTCTCCATATCGGTCAACCACTAATCCAGGTAAACCATCCGATTCACCATGAATTAATCTCACAGCATTGGTCTCATTGTGTGGAATAAGATCCAAACGCAATTTCAACGCCTTTTCAATTCGTTTACGGAAAAATCCAGCCTCAATTTCATCTTCTTTATTCCAACTCCATATCC
>JAJUJY010000125.1 GCA_029265085.1 Chloroflexota bacterium | reverse complement strand
TCATAGATTTTTATTTTTTCATTCGTTTCAATGTCGTTATAGACCACCATCTTTTTACTACCAACTACGGTAACTCTACGAACCTTACATGGATCCAACCAGCTCACATGTACCTGGGCTAACACCTGATTCGGAAATACCAGTGTCATATAAACGACATCGTGAATATCACCAAAAACACAAGACATACCATGCGCAGTCACTGCGATCGGATCTTGCCCAAGGATGTACAGCAATATCGAAATATCATGAGGTGCTAAATCCCACATAACATTCAATTCTTTTTGAAATAAACCGAGATTCAATCTTGCTGTATCCAGATAATAGATTTTTCCTAATTCACCACTATCAATAAGTTGTTTTAATGAATGTACAGCAGAGTTAAATTCAAAAGTATGTCCTACCATTAATACCCGTTGGTGTTTCTGAGCTAAATCAATAAGTTTTAACGCATCCTGTGTACTGGTTGTCATTGGTTTTTCAACCAATACATGACATCCATGACTCAAAACCTCACTGGCAATTTGATAATGTGTGTAAGGAGGGGTAGCTACCACAATCGCATCCAGATTCATCTTAAATAAATCCAGATAATTCTGAGTAACTTGCAGTTGAGGATAAATATATTGGATTTTTTTTAAACGCTCGATTTGTAGATCAGATACAGCAACAACATTCGAATCTTGTATTTCTACAAAATTCCTGATTAAATTTGGCCCCCAATACCCACAGCCAATAACCCCTATCCGAATCTCGTTCATCTTAACCTCCTTGATGGACGATCAATATCCCCTTTGGGTGAATACAGCTATTGGAGTTTTTAATAAAATAAGAAAATCTTGCCATAAAGACTGGGTTTCGATGTACTTTAAATCTAAATTCACTTGATCATCAAAACATTGTGTACATCTGGCAGTAATTTGCTGCAACCCAGTGATTCCAGTTTGAGCTTGAAACCGATAAAAATGCCAGGGTGCATAATAATCTAACTCATACGGGATTGCCGGCCTTGGTCCAACCAGGCTCATCTGTCCTAAAAAGACATTCAAAAATTGCGGTAATTCATCCAGGCTGAATTTCCTAAGGAATTTTCCAACTCGCGTAACCCGCCGATCATTGGTAAGTTTGTGAATATGATTTTGATTTTCTTCTAACTTGTGCATTTCTTTCTGATTATTGGTAATCAACGCCTGAATATATGTCTTATGAATTGAGGCATCCGCTTTGTTGACCATTGTGCGGAACTTTATAAATGGAAAATTTGATTGTCTCCATTCTGCCCTACTACTTGAATTTTTCCGAATAGCCCCAACACGCCGTTGAACAAAAAATACTGGACCTGGAGTATCAATTACGATAGCTAATGAAATTACCAGGCCGATTGGAAATAAAATAATGATTGCCAACGTAGAAACAACAAAATCAACCAAACGTTTCGAGAAATAATATACTTTCGATCGATTAGAGAGATTAACCAGCATGCGTACACATTCTGCATGGGTATCAAGATCTCCGTAATAAATAGCAGGAATGGTTCTGGTTTGCCAACCTGGAATTAATGACCAGGGCAAATTCCCATTGCTATCTGTCTTTTCATGCAGCGGCATTTTAAGACCCGATAAATGATTACGAGATTTATCGAGTTGATAAAGAGTATCATCTGGCAGAAAACGTATCTCAAACTGTGCCAAATAAACCTCCTCCTTATAATGGTTTTCAAAAAGTTTAAAAAAAACTCGGGGTTGATAAATTAAACCGCAATAATTGTTCGGTATAGGAAAGTTTTTTGCTGATCAGGTTGCTTTAGCAAACCAATAAAAATTGCCGCCCTGATATATACAATATTGAAGTGCATTAAACCTGCAAACAAAAAACCAGCCTTTGCGGCCGGTTTCGCTATTAGCTCCTCGAAGATTGGTCTGCCCCCGTTCAGATAGCGACCATATCCAACCTTCGATTCCTCACTTCCACAAAAAGAACAATATATTAAGATGGCTTAATATTTTATAACATAAAGCATTCGTAATTTCAACGCCATATAAGCTAATTTGTCTAAACAACTCTACTTATTTTTATCGGTGCTTATCCTTCTATTGATACTCTTCTAATATCTCGGATAGAACTTGTGGAAAATCAGTGATAATTCCACTTACGCCAGCTTCAATGAGTTGGCGCATCAAATCAGGATCATTAACAGTCCAAACATAAACATCATACCCGGCTTTTCGGATAGTTTGTACAACCGTCAAATCTTTTAAGAGATGATAATCTGGATTTAATGCTTTTGCATTGGTTCTTTGCATCAAAGCAATTGGGTCTTCTACAGGATCTTCAATTAACGCAGCGGTAACGATTTGATCGTTTGCGTTTTTTGCTCGAACAATATAAGAATGATTGAATGAGGAAATGATCACTTGATCAACCATATCAACCTCTTCAATCAACTTGACCGCCTTTTCCACTACGACTTCATCACCTGGAGTTCCAGATAAATCCTTCAACTCCACGTTCACCATCCATTGGTGTTCCTTTGTGTATTCTAAAGCCTCGCGCAAAGTTGGGATTTGAACACCCAAAATTTCTTGTTGCGCTTCCTCAGACACGTTCCCTTGAGCAATTTGTTTATAAGGATCTTTTTCAATAAACCATGAACCAAAATCTAGAGTTCGTAATTCAACAAAAGTAAATTCATGAACATTCCACGGAATACGTAATGGAAATATGGTTTCTACATTCGATGTTCGATTTAACGTATCATCATGAATCACCACCAACTCCCCATCCGCGCTCATGGCAACATCCAACTCCCACATATCAGCACCACTCTGGAAACCCTTTTCTGCTGCTAATATTGTATTTTCAGGGGCCAGCGATCTTGCACCGCGATGAGCAATATTCATTGTAGGCGTATATGGAAACTTTTTCATCGATGGAATAACCTCTTGTTTCGGTGGATTGGGCGAACACGATGTGCAAAAAACGAATAAAAATAATAGCCAAAATATTCGATGACGAATCATACTCCCTCGTTAGAAAATGCGAAAGGGTGGGAGCTGTTAACTCCCACCCAGATTAAGATGGATCAAACGGTTATTTTAATCCCATCGTGATATTGTAATCCGCAATGGCTTGCGTAACCGTTTCAGCTGCTTTATCCAACGCCTCTTGAGGTGTAGCCTTACCTGCCAAAATTTCTTCAATTGCTCCTTCAATTGTCTGGCGCGCCGTTGGGAAGACTCCGATCAAACCGCCATTTGTTACGCGGTTATTGGGAGCTGCGTGTAATTGGTCAATCGCTGTATTAAATTGAGGATAGGTTGTCGTCCAATCAATAGCCAGCTGCTCCTGGTATGCTGCTTTTCGAATGGGGAAATATCCTGACATAGTTTGCCAATAGGCTTGCTGTGGAGCTGAAGCCATAAATTTTATAAATTCCCAGGCACACTGTTTTTCTACATCAGGCCGGTCCTTGATGATCCACAAGGATGCACCACCAATGATCGTGCCGTACTTTTCATATGCTTCCTCATTCGGTCGAGGCAGATAAGCGGTGCCAACTTCAAATTTCCCTGCTGCTCCATCAATCATTCCACGCAATACAGCTGTGGAATCGATAAACATTGCAGTTTGCCCGGCTAGAAATGCATTTCGCGTATCTACAGTCTTTCGGCCATAATTTGCCAAAATACCCTCATCATACATGGCTTTCCACCATTCCAGCACCTTTACGCCTTCTGGACTGTTGAAAGTGGCCATTGTCGCGACCCCATCTCGGCCGTTATTATTATCTACATAATACCCGCCAGATACTGCCAGGAATTGTTCAAAAAACCATCCGTAAATTGCAAAAGAACCACCATAGACAGTCGTTGTTCCGCTGGCATCTTTCTGAGTAAGTTTTCGTGCATATTCGGTAAACTCATCAAAAGTTCTTGGTGGTTTTTCAGGATCCAATCCAGCTGCTTTAAACATATCTTTGTTGTAATAAAGCATGGGGGTTGAAGTATTAAAAGGCATGGAATATTGTTTTTCGTTCACTGTGTAATAAGCCAACACATTTGGCTCTAAATCAGATACATCGTAATTTTCAGCATCGATGTAATCTTGAACCGGTGTTACAACATCCAAATCCACCATCAACCTTGTTGCAATATCAAACAATTGAATAACTGTCGGGGTATCTTTACTTTGCAAACCAGCCTTCAGTTTGTTCAAAGAGTCATCATAAGATCCTTGAAATGTGTAAACCACATAACATTTTTCCTGTGATGCGTTGAAGTCATTCACCAATTGTGGAATGGCTTTACCACCAATATCTCCTGCCATTGAATGCCAAAAATTGACCTTTGTAATGGTATCGGATGGAGGTGGTGGTTGGGTCGGTTCCGGATTGGTGGGCTGCACAGGCGCTTGAGTAGGCTCAGCGGGTTGTTGAGCTGGCGCTTCTGTCGGTGTAGCTGTTGGTGCACAAGCCGCCAGTACCATACTCATGACCGTCAAAACGGCCAATATGGCAAAGAAATATTTTTTCATCATTCGCCTCCCAAAGTATGAGTTACAAAAAACAGGATTAGATTTGGATAAAAATGTATTATCCCTTCACTGCACCGGCGGTTAAACCCCTGATCAATTGCCGGTTGCTGATAATAAACAAAGCAAAAGTTGGAATTAATATTAAAACCACCCCTGCCATAACGATGTTAAACATAAATCTCTCTTCATCCTGTAATAAAGCAATTCCTATTTGTACGGTACGCATATTCTGATTGTTTGTAATTAACAGCGGCCATAAATATTGATTGTAAGTTTGCAAAAAGCTATATACAGCCAGCGTGCCTAGTGCAGGTCTACCCAATGGCAAAACAATCGTTACCAAAAAACGGAAGTTGCTGCAGCCATCCATTACGGCGGCATCATGAAGGTCTTTGGGAATCTTCAAGAAAAATTGCCGCAATAAAAATGTGCCAAACCCTGTAGCCAGAAAGGGAACAGCTAAGCCTTGATACGTGTCGGTCCAACCTAATTTTCTAATCGTTAAGTAATTGGGAATAATCGTAGCCTCCCAAGGAATCATCATTGTTGATAAAAATACTAAAAACAACACATTCTTGTACTTGAAATCAATAAATGCAAATGCATAGGCTGCTAAACTTGCCGTAACCAATTGGCCGATCATTACCATAGATGACTGAATTACGCTATTTAGTAAATACCTGGCAAGTGGCGCTTGTTCCAACGCGCGCACAAAATTTTCGAGGTAAAAATGGGATGGTGCTAATTGAGGTGGATAGGTAGCAAGTTCTTGATCCGAAAGAAAACTAATATTTATAGCAGACCAAATAGGATATAAAACAATAATTGCAGCAAAGATTAAAACGAAATACCAAATGGAATTATTAATGATTCGTTTTATGCGATAACTGTTCATTCGTAATACACCTTCCTTTCAACCACAGTAAATTGGAATATCGTTAGAGCAAGCATGATAAAGAACAACATGATCGCTTGAGCAGCTGCAAAACCATATTTGCCATTGAAATAAAATTCCCGATAAATTGAGAATACAAGGACATTCGTCGAGTCTAATGGACCTCCCCCGGTCATAACGTGAATTTGCGTAAACGTTTGAAAAGCCGCTAACATATCAACCACCATCAAAAAGAAAAAGGTCGATGAAAGCATCGGCAGAGTTATCCCAAGAAATTTTTGCCAGGAATTTGCCCCATCAATCATTGCACTCTCGTACAGTTCTTCCGGGATACCCTGCATTGCTGCAAGCAAAATCACCGTATTTAGCCCAATTTGCAGCCAAACAGCCACGATTGCAACAGCAATCAACGCAGTCCGTTCATCCGTCAGCCAGGGAATTGCATCAATTCGAATAAACCCAAGGATGTAATTTAAGCTTCCGATTGCAGGATGGAACATATATAAAAAAATTAATGAAGCAGTTGCAGCTGAAATAGCAATTGTGCAGGAGAAAAACATTCGAAATATCGAAATCCCCTTCAGCCTTAAATTTCCTAGCAAAGCCAAAATGAGCGACAAAATCAAAGTAGAGGGAACAGTATATAGAACAAAAACCAATGAACGGCTTAAACTATTCATAAAAACAGGTGTTGCAAATAATCTGCGGTATTGTTCCAGACCAACAAATGCCGCTGGCCTACCAATTGGATCGGTTAACTGCGTGCTCAATATAAATGACCGAACCAACGGAATAAAAGTAAAAGTTAAAAATATGATCAATGAAGGGGAAAGATAAAGCAAAGCGAGTAAAAACGTCTTAATTTGTCTCCGTTGAACACCGGATAAAAATGATCTACCTGGTTCAGAATTAAGAAAATTTGCATGATTAGCCATGAATTCACCTATCAAAATATTCGAAATGATACAAGGGAATAAAAGAATCGGTGAATCTTCGAAAAATCTGAAGAATTTCCCGTTTCTCAAAAAATTCCAAATCACTTCCTATCAACAATGACACACAACAGGTAAATCTGGAAGAATATTTAATTTAAACAATAAAGGAGATAAATAAAATTATATTGATTTTTCCAGGAATGGCAATTTTAAATAGTGAATAATTTTTATAAACTATAAATTCTAAGAATTATTTTTGAACACCGAAATCACTGTTTGGAACAAAACCAAAATCATTTAAAATTCGTTCGCCGGTATCTGATACTAAAAGATCTAAAAATTTTCCACTCAACTCCCTATTCTTTGTTTCTCCCAAGATAACGATAGGATAATCCGCAAGAACATTATGGTCTTCTGGAATTACTATGGTTTTGATCGTATCACTAGATTCGCTCAGCGCATCACTGATATAAACTATCCCGGCGTCTGCTTCACCAAGTTTTACTTTCGCCACGATTGCTTTTACATTGGATTCGTATGAAACGACATTGTTTAAAACCTCCGGCTTAAAATTCACTCCATAAAATGGGTCTTGTTCAACATTTTCAAGAATTTGAATGCTGTATTGACCGACCGGAACATTAGAATCTCCCAGAACAATTTTTAAATTTGGTTGAGCCAAATCCTTAAAAGATTGTAAATTCGCTGGATTATTCCAGGGAACAATGATGATTAAGGAATTTTCGGCAAACAATACAATATCCTCGTTATTTACCTTACCTGAATCGACCAATTTTTTCATAGAATCAATATTCGCGCTGGCAAATAGATCAGCGGAGGCACCGTTAATGATTTGAGAAGCCAGCTGTTGAGAACCTGCAAAGTTAAAAACCACATCCACATTGGGATTTCTTTCTTCAAATATTGAACCGATCTTTTGAAAGGGGCCGGCCAATGAAGAAGCCGCCATAACAGTTAAAGTCTTCTCAGTCAATTTATTGGATTCTTGATCATTCCTTGTGTTGAAAGATAAATCTCTATCATTTTGACGAGTACACCCGCTTGAAAATAATAAAAATAAAAATATTAAAACGATAAGCTTCGAATATTTTTTTGATTTCAATTCATAGAAATTATTAATCACGACTTTTAACCATTTATGATCGGTCTCGAAGTATCCATTTTACGATAGCGAGGATAATAAAAGAGATAGAAACCATCACCAGAGCCAAAGTGATAGCAATTTGGATATCGATTTCAAATCCCATATAAATAGCCAAAGGCATGGTTTGTGTTCTTCCTGGGAAGTTCCCAGCAAAAATAATCGTTGCACCGAACTCACCTAATGCACGAGCCCAGGTCATAACTGCCCCAGTTACAATAGCCACCCAGGACATCGGTAGCATAATATGCCGGAAAACCTGCCAGCGTGTTGCTCCGTCTAAAGCTGCAGACTTTTTTAATTCACAATCAATATTGGCAAATCCAACAGCTGCCGTTTTTATATACAATGGGGAAGCAACAAAGGTCTGGGCAATTATCACCGCTGCTGTGCTGAAAGGAATAGATAGTTTCCAGAATTGCAACAGTTCACCCAAAATGCCGTTTCTACCAAATACCAACAACAATGCTAAACCAGATACGGCGGGTGGAAGGATAGTAGGCAGATCCAATAAAATATCTATGATCCGAACAAATTTTGATCGGTCCTTGTAAATTAAGTAAGCCACTGGAGTGCCAAATACTACAGTCAAACCAACAGTAATCATTGATGTGAGCATACTGAGCTGCACAGCTTGAATTACTTGTGGGTTTTTTAAACTTTTTAGGAATTCTTCAGGTTGGATCTGAAAAAATAAGGCAACAATCGGGACTGATATTAAAAAAATCATCGGTAGAGTTGTGATTTGCCATGGAAATCTTGCCCTACCTTTAAATAAAATTGTCCCGCTGCCTGCTAAACTGGATAAGGTTTGTTCGTTTTGCATCTTATAACACTCAATCAACTTCTAAAACAAATAAATATGCCAAAAAACTACGAACGAATTCCTATAAGGATAATTCATAATAAAAATAATTTCAAATTTTAAAACAAGTCCAAAACACTCTTTAATTAATTTCCATTAAAACCAAACAATCCAATTAAGTGTCGGAAAAAATTTTAGATATAGAATAGATATACAAACTTTATGAAATTGGAGTCCATATGAATTTAAAAAATATTTTTTCTCCAAAACCAAATAAATTTTTACTATTGTTAGTGGAACAAACATCGCTTACAGTCCAAGGTCTCGAATTATTAAAACTATACTTAGAGAAAAGAGATTCCACTGTCGCGAAAAAAATATTAGAACTTGAAAAAGAAGCGGATGAAATCCGCAGAGTACTGATTGAAGAATTAATGCGCACCTTTGTTACCCCATTCGATCGGGAAGATATATTTTCTCTTTCACGAGAAATTGATGATGTGCTAGATTATACAAACACTACGGTCGAAGAAATGGAAATTCTCAACGTGGATCCCACCCCTCAAATGGCCAACATGGCATCGCTTCTTTATGAAGCTGCTTTAGAAATTAAACTTGCCGTTGAACGGGTTCAAGACAATCATTTAACGGTTGCCAGCGACCATGCGCAGAAAGCCAAATCATTAGAGAATCGTGTGGAGCAGCTATATCGGGAAGCACTAGCAGACTTGTTTCGAGGAGCGAAAGAGGTTAAGCACGTCATCGCAATGCTCAAAGTGCGTGAAATATATCGTCATCTAAGCAATGCAGCCGATCGAGAAGATACTGCCGCCAATGTTATTTCTGACATTATTATGAAAATGACCTAGGAGCATTGGCTATGACAACCATCATCATTCTCATCATCATCGCTCTGATATTTGATTTTTTAAATGGCTTTCATGATTCAAGCAATATCGTAGCAACCATCATATCATCCAGGGCAATGTCTCCGCGTGCCGCATTATCCATAACAGCAATTGCTGAATTTTGCGGCCCTTTTTTGTTTGGTGTTGCTGTTGCGAAAACAATCGGTGAAGGTATTGTCGCCCCAAGTTCGATTTCAATGGACGTTGTCATTTCCGCCCTTGTAAGTGCTGTGATTTGGAATATTTTAACCTGGTGGGTAGGTATACCTAGCAGCTCTTCACATGCCCTGATTGGCGGATTAATTGGATCAGTAGGCGCAGCAGCTGGAATTGCTGCAATCCACCTTTCGGGTCTACTTAAGGTCATTTTCGCCTTATTAATTTCTCCCATACTGGGATTAATCGTCGGTTTCATGATTACACGTCTGGTATTTTTCTTAGCGAAAAATGCCAGTTTAAAAATTAACATATTTTTCAAGAACGCCCAGGTGCTTACAGGCATGGGACTGGCTTTAAGTCATGGCGCCAATGATGCTCAAAAAACGATGGGAATCATCACGCTCGGCTTGGTCACCAGTGGTTTTTTAGACACTTTTGAAGTTCCCCTTTGGGTTATTGCACTTTCCGCTGGGGCAATCGCTCTTGGCACCTCGGTTGGAGGATGGCGATTAATTAAAACACTCGGGGGAAAATTTTATAAAATTAGACCTGTTCATGGATTTTGTGCCCAAATTACATCTGCAAGCGTTATTCTTGGTGCTGCCTTACTAGGCGGCCCTGTAAGCACTACCCAGGTGGTTAGTTCTGCAATTCTAGGGGTTGGAGCTGCAGAACGGGTAAATAAAGTTCGTTGGGGTATAGCAGGGCAAATCGCCGTTGCCTGGATATTAACTATCCCTGCAACAGCGATTTTTTCAGCGCTTAGCTTTTGGATTTATCGGTGGTTCACCACATAATAAATCATTTGAGTAGATCAAAATACAGTTGTGGGAGTTGCCGTTGGAAGCGAATTTCAGCATTATATGCCACTCGCAATAATAAATGCTCCTCCCAATAACGCCCCATCGCCTGCATAGCAATTGGCATTCCATGATCGTCATATCCAACCGGGAAGCTTATCGCTGGTAAACCGGTCAGGTTTCCTGGGTAGACATACCGCATTAATTCAGTATCAACACTAAGGTCAGACCAGCCATTGGATAATGCCTGGTCAGGAACTTTTTGTGCTGGCAGTGCTGTCCCAGGGGTGATAATAACATCAACTTTTTTGAAAACTTCTTCAAAAATACGAATTGCCCGAGTTCGCATTCGTTGTGCTTGAATATAATCATGCGAGGTCATCGCTCGTCCGATTACCAGGCTTAATCGAGTGCTGTCAGCGAAGTCCTTCTGGTGATCAGGGTAATTTTGCATACAAGCTGCCATTTCGCTGAGAATGGTAACCGCATGAGCGATTCGCATTGTATCCAACTCGGGTATATTGATTTCAACCAAAATCGCGCCGGCCTTAACCAAATTTTCGACCATTTTTTCATTCGCTTCAACCACATGGTGGTCTGCATGAACGAACCAGTCTTTATATATACCAATCCTCACCCCAGCCATATCGGGCAAATTCCAATCCGCAATCGTGACAGGCGGTTGCTGTAAGGTCATGGGCTCACGCGGATCTGGACCAGCAATAATTGAGTACATCAATGTAACATCTTCAACGCAAGCTCCAATAGGACCTAAATGAGCCACGCTCCAACATAATGGCGCGGCTCCTCGCTCGCTTACCCGTCCAAAGGTTGGTTTTAACCCTACAACACCACACAAACTTGCCGGAATCCGGATTGAACCACCTCCATCTGCCCCAATTGCGATCGGTACCAAACCAGCAGCCACAGCAGCAGCGGATCCACTTGAACTACCCCCCGTGTCCCGATTCAGATCATACGGATTAGCTACCCGTCCATGATGAACATTCGAGCCATTGGGATTAATTCCAATTTCATGCATGTTTGTCTTACCAACCAATAACGCCCCTGCAGCTCTTAAGCGGGAAACCACCCAAGAATCTTCTGCGGCTGGTTCTTTTCCCAAAAATTTTGTTCCAACCGTTGTAGGATACGGAGTTTGATCCACCTCATCTTTAATGGCAACCGGGACTCCTTCCAGAAGGCTCCTCGCTTGCCCATTTCGAAGGCGTTGATCACTTTCGTTTGCCTGCTGCAGGATATCTTTTTCATCACTCGCTAAAAAAGCATTTAGTGCTGGTTTTGTTTGAGAACTAGATTGTATAACTTTGATTACCTGTTCAGCAACAGCAACAGGATTTAAAGTACCCGCACGATAGGCAGCAATAAAATCTCGGGATTTTCGATTTGCCACTGAATTGGGAATCGAAAAATCAAATGCTAAGTCGTCTGGATAATCCAGTACTTTTTCTGCATGCGTTTCAGGTATTGATAATGGAAATAAAGTTGGCTCTTCAGAAAATTTTATTTTCCGTATTTTCGGAATTCCGCCGTTCTCTAATAACGATCCCAGCAAAACAGCCCGAGTGACTGGATTACTTGCAGCATCAGCAAAAATCGCTAATGACCGCCCGTATAACTTTGGCAATTGAAGTGATTTTAAATCGTATGGTGCCATGAGGTCTCCGTAGATAGCAATCTTTATTGAACAGGTTGGGGAATATGAGTTAATATCCTGACTATGAAAATGGAACACTTTCTTTGATTATAGGCTCAGGGGCGATAAACAGGTAATGATTTTTGATTGCTTTTTTGGGATTATTGTTGATAATTAAGAGATTACCCCTATTATTGCTGAGGTGCAAATGCGCATCGCTTATGTGATCGGAACAACAATCGCAACAATGAAGAATGAAAAATTACGCGGCCGGAAATTATTGTTAGTAATGGACGCAAATCTTGAAGGAAAAACCTATGGTGAACCCTTCGTAGCAGTTGACACGGTGGATGCAGGTACGGGTGATTTGGTCGTTATCACTCAAGGCAGTTCAGCGCGCCAAACTGATTTTACCGAAAATCTACCGGTAGATGCGGTGATCGTTGCAGTGATCGATTCTTTGGAGGTTGGCGGGACTGTAACTTTTCGGAAAGGTTAATGAGTTATGGATAACGCCCGCCAAATGGTCAGCGTAGGCATTGATATCGGCACAACTACAACCCAGATCATTTTTAGCGAACTATCCCTGGTTGAAATCGCTCGAGCAGGGCAAATTCCGCGAGTTGATATTGCTGACCGAAAGGTCCTGCACGAAAGTGAAATCGTTTTTACTCCACTCCTGGATTCAGAAACGATCGATCCACAAAAATTAGCAGAAATTATCCGCCATGAATACCAACAGGCTTCTATTACACCTCGGCAAGTAGAAACAGGTGCAGTTATCATCACTGGTGAAACTGCGAGAAAGAAAAATGCAGATCAAATTTTATCCGCGATAGCCGATCTTGCTGGTGATTTTGTTGTCACCGTAGCGGGTCCAAATGTTGAGGGAATGATCGCAGGTAGAGGTTCCGGTGCAGCCAGTTATTCCCGGTCTCACTTCACCACAGTCACAAATATTGATATTGGCGGTGGCAGTGCGAATTGTGCGATTTTCCGCCAGGGGAATCTGGTGTCTTCCTCTGCAATGAATTACGGCGGTAGAGTGATTGAAATAAAAGATGGAGTCGTCCATCATATTACTCAAGCGGGAAAATTCATCATTGAAGCCACTGGGGTTAGAATTTC